>DHHE01000126.1 GCA_002403115.1 bacterium UBP2_UBA4780
GGCCCGTGGGCGCAGCCGGCCCCGAGCAAGGCCGCCGCCAGCAGCAATCCCAAAAGCGTTTTCATGCCGGATCCCTCCCCAAGGATTTCGCCCACCCGATTGTAGTTTATGCTATTTCAACTGCCGTGTCAAGACCTTTTATTCCCCTGTCCCCCCCGTGATGCCTTGCCGTTTGCCTCTGATGCCTTTTTATGGTATAATCCGGACGTGCTTACGGTTTGCTCATACGCCAAGGTCAACCTGTGCCTCAAGATCGTCGGCCGGCGCCCTGACGGCTACCACGACCTTTGCTCCATATTCCAGACCGTCTCATTGGGCGACCGGCTGACGTTCCGGGCCAGGAACGATGAACGGATCAACGTTGTCTGCGACGACCCTTCCATTCCGTCCGACGGCCGCAACCTGGCAGTCAGGGCGGCCGAGCTCCTCAGGCGGAGTATCCGAGGCCTGGGCAGGGCATCCGGCCGGCCGCTGGGCGCCGACATCGGCATCCAAAAGAGAATCCCGGCCGGGGCCGGCCTGGGAGGCGGATCCTCTAATGCGGCCGCAACTTTAACCGCGCTCCTTAAATTGTGGCGTGTCAATAAGTTCGCCAAAAAGACCCTCTGCGAGATAGCAGCCGAGGTCGGCTCCGATGTCCCCTACTTCCTCACCGGCGGAACCTGCCTGGTCACCGGCCGGGGGGAGAGGATCAAAAGATTGCCCCCGGTCCCCAAGCTCAACCTGCTCATAATATTCCCCGGCATCCACGTTTCAACGGCCTGGGCCTATTCCAAGTTAAGTTTGGCGTTGACAAAACGCCTTAAGTATAGTAAAATAATGGAGAGGTTGTTTCAGGGCCGCCCCGGACCCGGCCGTATTTCCGGCATCATGGAAAACGACCTGGAGACGGCGGTGATCGGCCGGCATCCGGCGATAGCCCGGGCCAAAAGCGATCTGACGGCGGCCGGCGCCCTGAACAGCCTGATGAGCGGAAGCGGTTCCTCGGTGTTCGGAGTATTCCCGGACAGGGCTTCGGCCCGGAAGGCATGGCGGCTCCTCTCCCGGCGCTGGCCGGAATCACACCTGGCCGAGAGCGTCGCCGGAACATAAACAACCCGTTCCAACAACAAGGGTCTTCCCCATGCAGATCACCGAAGTCCGCGTCTCCCTGCGCCAGGCGGGCAGCGACAAGCTGCTGGCGTTCGCCAACGTCACCTTCGACAACGCCTTCGCCGTGCGCGGCATCAAGATCATCCAGGGGACAAACGGGCCCTTCATCGCCATGCCCAGCCGGAAGATGGCCGACGGCACCTTCAAGGACGTCGCCCATCCCATCAACTCCGAGACCAGGCAGATGCTGGAGAAGGCGGTCCTGGACGAATACCACAAGGCGGCGAGCTCCGGAGGTTCGGTGGCGCCGGAGGCCGATGTCCCGGGGGACGAGCACTAGCAGCGCTCCGCCTTCCCCGGGCTGCCAAAAAGGTTGACAGTGGGTCGCCGCGTCCCGCCCCTGCGGGACATCTCCGTGCGGCTGCGTCAAGCTTGACTATGCAAGCGCCTGTTGTCATCTTTTTTATTGCCGGCACGGTAGCCCCTGAGTTCATTTCGGTTCGATAGCAAGATCGTTCGGGGGTCGTCCAATTGGCAGGACACCAGCCTTTGGAGCTGAGGACCGGGGTTCTCCGCCGGCAGCCGGGCGGTGATGACCGGCGACGGCGGATCCGCCGCCGCCCTGCTCCAAAGCATGGCGGCAGGCGGAGAGTCACTCCTTAGCGGACGATGTTTTTTGTCTATGTTCTGAAGAGCCTGAAGACCGGCACCAGATACGTTGGATCAACAGGCGATGTGGCCGGCAGGCTCCAGGAGCATAATCTGGGCAAATGCCGATACACCAGAAATCGAATGCCCTGGATTATAGCGCATCAAGAAGGATTCCGCACTTTATCGGAAGCCCGGAAAAGGGAGAATTACCTGAAATCCGGCCAGGGCAGGGAACACCTCGATAAGATCCTGAAGAAATAGCTCGGGGGTCGTCCAATTGGCAGGACACCAGCCTTTGGAGCTGAGGACCGGGGTTCGAGTCCCTGCCCCCGAGCCAGATCCCGTCCGGCCCCGAGGTCAAAACGCGAGATCATCACCGGCACCCCAGCCATGAAACCCGCAACCCAGAACGCGAGATGGATCAGCATGAACGGCGAACTTAAGATCTTCTCCGGCTCGGCCAACCCGGCCCTGGCCGCCGACATCTGCCGGCGGATGCGGACCAAACTGGGCTCCTGCCTCATCGATCGCTTTTCCGACGGAGAGCTCCGGATCAAGATCAACGAGAACGTCCGCGGCACCGACACCTTCATCGTCCAGCCCACCTTCGCCCCGGCCGACAACATCCTGGAGCTGCTGATGCTGATCGACGCCGCCCGCCGGGCCTCGGCCAGGCGGATCACCGCGGTCATCCCCTACTTCGGCTACTCCCGCCAGGAGCGCAAGGACCAGCCCCGGGTCCCCATCTCGGCCAAGCTGGTGGCCAACCTTATCGCCACCGCCGGAGCCGATCGGGTGCTGACCCTCGACCTGCACGCCGAGGCCATCCAGGGATTCTTCGACATACCGGTCGACCACCTCTACGCCATGCCGGTCATCATCCGCCACATCAAGCGCCTGGGGCTCAGGGACCTGGTGGTGGTGGCCCCGGACACCGGGGGCGCCAACCGGGCCCGGGCCTTCGCCAAGAGGCTGGGCGCCAACATCCCCCTGGCCTTCATCGACAAAAGGCGGCCCATGGCCAACCAGGTCGAGGTGCTCAACGTGGTGGGCGACGTGGCCGGGCGACATTGCCTGATCGTCGACGACATCATGGACACCGGACGCACCCTGACCAAGGTGGCCGAGATACTCAAGCGCAACGGCGCCCGCGACGTTTACGCCTCGGCCACCCACCCCATGCTCTCGGGCGGGGCGGTGGAGTGCCTGAACGGATCATGCATCAAGCAGCTGGTGGTCACCGACACCATCCCCCTGGGGCCGGAGAAGCGCCTGCCCAGCATCGTGGTCCTGTCGATCGCCAAGCTGCTGGCGGACGCCATCGTCAGGATCCACAGCGAGCGCTCGGTCAGTTCGCTATTCCTCTGATGAACGGCAATCCTGCGCCTTCGAAAAACAACCAATCGATAACATAAGGAACTCCCATGCACGAGATCACCCTCACCGCCCAGAAACGCACGGAGACCGGGAAGGTCACGGCCAAGAAGCTCCGCGGCCAGGGCCGGATCCCGGCCGTGGTCTACGGACACGGCAAGAGCGCCGCCACCATCACCCTCGACTCCAAGGAGCTGCTACCCCTGTTCAAGTCCAGCACCGGGGAGAACACCATCATCACCCTCAAGCTTGAGGACGGCACCTCCCTCAAGACCGTCATCCGCGAGGCCCAGACCGAGCCCATCAGAAACCGCCTGCTGCACCTGGATCTCCAGGAGATCAGCATGGACGAGAAGATAAAGGTCAAGGTCCCGGTCGAGACCGAAGGCACGCCGGACGGGGTCAAGAACCAGGGCGGCATCATGGAGCGCATCATGGACATGGTCGAGGTCTTCTGCCTTCCCGGCGACATCCCGGAGAAGATAGTGGTGGACGTTTCCGGGCTCAAAGTGGGCCAGTCCCTGCACGTCCGGGACATCGCCATGGACAAGATCGAGGTGCTGACCGACAAGTCCCAGGTGGTGGCCACCGTCATCGCGCCCATAGTCGAAGCGGCGGCGGCTGAGGGCGAGGCGGCCGAGACCAAGGAGCCGGAGGTCATCACCAAGGGCAAGAAGGAAGAGGAGGAGACCGAGGCCTGAGCCTACCGGACCCCGGCAGAGATCGTCCCATGTGGTGCGTCGTGGGCCTGGGCAATCCCGGCCGGCGCTACGAGGGGACCAGGCACAACCTGGGCTTCCTGGCGGTGGACGAGCTGGCCCGGCGGCGCCTGGCCCCCTGGAGGGCCCGGGCCCTCCACCTGGCGGCCCGGACCGCGGACGGCGCCCCGGCCCTGCTGGTGAAGCCCCAGACCTTCATGAACCTGAGCGGCCCGGCCGTGGCCAGGGCCCTGCGTTACCGGAAAGTGGCGGCCGACCGCCTGCTGGTCGTCTGCGATGACCTGGCCCTTCCCTTCGGTTCGTTGCGCCTGAGGCCCCGGGGCTCGGACGGGGGGCACAACGGCCTGCGGTCGATCATCGAGTCGCTGGGCACCTCCGACTTCCCCCGCCTAAGGCTGGGGATCGGCGCCGCGCCCCCGGGTCTGGACGCTTCCCGCTACGTGCTGGAACGCTTTCCCCCCGCCGAACGCTCCCGGCTGCCGGAGCTCCTGGGACTGGCCGCCGACGGCCTGGAGCTGGCCCTGGAAAAGGGCATAGAGAAAGCCATGAACCAAATAAACCGAACCATAAAAGAGGAGCCAAGGTAAATTGAACGCCTACGAGACCGTCATCGTCGTCGACCCCTCGCTGGACGAATCCGGCGTGGAGAAGAAGCTGGAGAAGCTGGCCGAGGTGGTCAAACGGAACAACGGCCGGATGGCCGCCATCGACCGCTGGGGAAGGCGCAAGATGAGCTATCCCATCAACAACCGCCACGAGGGCACCTACGTCTGCCTTCAGTTCTTCGCCGAGGCCGGCGCCCCCAAGGACCTCACCCGCGTCATACAGCTGGACGAGCACATCCTGCGGCACCTGATCGTCAGAGGGCACATCCAGACCATCTCCGCCGAGCCGGCCGCCGCCGAGCCCGCAGCGCGACCCGAACCGGGTCCGGCCGGCCCGCCCGCGAACCCGCCTTCGCCGGAGCATCGCACTTCTTCCTCCCCCGGCCCCGCGCAGGCAGGCCGCGACCCATCGGCGGAAGGAGTACCGCCCCCCGCGCCCCCCTCCCCTCCTGATGCGGGGGCCGCCTGAAGCCGCCGCTGATCCTGAACAAACGAGGAGGTATTCATAAAAATGCCGGAATTGAAACTGGCCAATCTCAACCGGGCCTTTCTCATCGGACGGCTCACCAAGGACCCGGACGTCAGGCAGACCACCAACGGCACCCCGGTGGCCAACTTCTCCATCGCCATCAACCGCCGATTCCGCAGCCCCACCGGCGAGATCAAGGAGGAGACAACCTACGTTGGCATCGTGGCCTGGCAGAAGCTGGCCGACCTCTGCCGCCAGTACCTGGCCAAGGGCCGGGCGGTGCTGGTGGAAGGCAAGCTGCAGAACCGCTCCTGGGAGACCGAGGACGGCCAGAAGCGCAGCACCCTTGAGGTCAGGGCCGACCGCATCGAGTTCCTGGAAAGGGAATACCGGGCCGAGGCCCCGCCGCACCAGCCCGAGACCGGGGTGGCGGCCCCCGCCGCCGAGCCCTACGCCGAGCCGGCGGCCGACAATGGAAAAAGCGACGACGACCTCCCCTTCTGACCGGGGAATCGCCGGTGAATATGGAGCAACCCTGACATGGCGGAATTGAGGATCCCCACCATCAACCGGGTCATCATCGCCGGCCGGCTGACCCGGGACCCAGAACTCAGGTACACCCCTGGCGGCAAGGCGGTCTGCACCGTCTCCCTGGCGGTCAACCGCCGCTACAAGGACGCCTCCGGCCAGTGGCAGGACGACACCACCTACATCAACGTGGTATGCTGGATGAAAACGGCCGAGCTGGTGAACCGCTACCTGCATAAGGGCAGCCCGGTGCTGGTCGAAGGCAGGCTGGAGAGCCGTTCCTGGGAGACCGAGGCCGGCCAGAAGCGTTCCGTGATCGAGATCCGGGCCGACCGCATCGGCTTCCTGGAGAAGGCCCCGGGCGGCGAGGCCGAGGTGGACGAGTGACCGGGCCGGCCGAAAAAGAGCAAAACCGCAATAGATCCATAAACGCATCGAACCGAGGAACATGATCAAGCGAAACAAGCCCACAGGGCCGCGCGAGCGGCGGCCCTCCTACCGCAAGGTCTGCAAGTTCTGCATGGAGAAGGCGGAGGACATCAACTACCGGGACGACAAGAAGCTCCGCCATTTCATGACCGAACGCGGCAAGATCGTCCCCCGCCGCGTGTCAGGCAACTGCGCCCGGCACCAGCGGCTGCTCTCCGTGGCCATCAAGCGGGCCCGTCACCTGGCCCTGCTGCCCTTCATCTCCGAGCACCGTTAGAGGGGGCGAAAAGATGAAGGTCATTCTGAAAAAGGACGTCCCCAGCCTGGGCCAGCGCACCGACCTGGTCGAGGTCAAGCCCGGCTACGCCCGGAACTACCTCATCCCCCAGGGGCTGGCCCTGCCGGCCACCGACCAGGCCCTGAAGAGCATCCAGACCCTGATCAAGTCCGAGGCGCAGAAGCTCTCCAAGAAGAAGCAGCAGGCGGAGCTGATGGCCAAGGGCATCAACGAGATTTCCTGCACCGCCACCGTCCAGGCCGGCGAGGAGGACAGGCTCTACGGGTCGGTGACCGCGTCCGACATCGCCGAGCTGATGGCCCAGCAGGGCATCAAGATCGACAAGAGGAAGATCGAGCTGGAGGAGCCCATCAAGAAGCTGGGCGTCTACAACATCCCGATCCGGCTCCACCCCGAGGTGGAAGCCACGGTGAAGCTATGGGTGGTTCGTCAGTGAGCCTGGCCGGGCTGCTGAAGCCCGGCATGGTCAACCTCGGCCTCAAGGCCTCCAGCCGGGACGGCATCCTCAAGGAGCTGGTCAGCCTGGCCCCGCTGGGCGAGAAAGCCCAGCATATCCTGCTTGTCAACCTCAGGCAGCGGGAGGAGCTGGGCTCCACCGGGATCGGCCGGGGGGTGGCCATCCCCCACTGCCGCTCGCTCATGCTCAACTCGCTGACCCTGATAGCCGGGCGCAGCAAGGCCGGGGTCGATTTCGGATCCATAGACAAGAAGCCGGCCCGGCTTTTCCTGCTGATCATCGCCCCGCCCCACGATCCCAAGAACATCTACCTGATCACCCTGGGGCGCATCGCCCAGCTGGCCAAGGACCTGGCGCCCAACGACCCCCTGTACACCGCGGACACCCCGGCCGAGTTCATCGCCAGGCTGGCCGAGCTGGAGAAGGCCCTGTAGACGGTCCCCGGCGGAAGCATCTCAAAACGGCCAATTACAATACTATACAGGATTAGGGACATGCACCCCCAATTGGAACTGCTGGTCACCCTCCACGATCTGGAGCTGACCATCAAGGAGGCCACCGAGGACGCCGCCAACCAGAAGGCGCTGGGCTTCAAGATCGACAACCTGGAGCACATCATCAAGGCCCAGGCCGACATCGAGAAGCAGGTGGA
Organism: bacterium UBP2_UBA4780; assembly: GCA_002403115.1. Classification (GTDB taxonomy): domain Bacteria; phylum Edwardsbacteria; class AC1; order AC1; family EtOH8; genus UBA8901. The sequence goes on from DHHE01000126.1 coordinate 7,275, forward strand.
CCACGGGATAATCGACCGCTACCGCAAGCTCAAGGAGCGCTACGGCCGCCCGGTGGTGCCGGTGATCAACAGCATCTGCTGCGGCTGCTACATCCGGATGCCCACCGCCCAGGCCAGCGACACCGAGCGCAACCAGCGGATGAGCACCTGCGGCAACTGCGGCCGCTTCCTCTACTGGGTCTCGGAATAGGCCCCTCCCCACATGAACACCTAAACAGAAAGGAACCAACAGTGTCACGCGTTTGCGATATATGCGGCAAGGGGGCGGCCTTCGGCCATTCCATCAGCCACGCCCACAACGTCGGACCACGGCGCTGGAACCCCAACCTCCAGAAGGTCAAGGCCGAGGTGGACGGAAAGGTCAAGCGCATCAACGCCTGCACCGCCTGCATCCGCTCGGGCAAGGTCAAGAAGGCCAAATGAAACAAAGGCTGCCGGCCCCCGCCGGGCAGCCTTTTCTCCATGCCCCGAACCTCCTTCAGGTTCTGCCCCCTCTGCGGCGGCCGCCTGTCCGTCCGGCGACTGGACGGCCACTCCCGGCCGGCATGCGCCGCCTGCGGCTTCGTCCACTACCGCAACCCCACGCCGGCGGCGGGCGTCCTCATCGCCCGCCGCGGCCGCCTGCTCCTGGTAAGGCGGAAGTTCCCACCCTATGCCGGGCTGTGGTCGATGCCGGCCGGATTCATGGAGTACGGTGAAAGCCCCGAACAGTGCGCCGCCCGCGAGGTGTTCGAGGAGACCGGCCTCCGGGTCAAGGCCGGCCGGCTGGTCGGCGTCTACAGCGGATGCGACGACCCCCGCACCCACGCCATCCTCATCGTCTACCGGGCATCGTCATGCTCGGGGAAGCCCCGGGCCGGCGACGACGCCTCGGAGATCGGTTGGTTCCCCATGAACGGACTGCCCCGCCTGGCCTTCCGGGCCCACCTCCGGGCCATAAGTGATTTCAGGAAGGCGGCCCGGGCGTGAACTTGAGGCGCATCCTCTGCCTAGACCTGGGCAAGCGCCGGGTCGGCCTGGCCGTCAGCGACGGGTTGGGCATCACCGCCCAGGGACTGGAGCCTCTGGAGATCAGGGACCTGGAGGACCTTTGCGGGAAACTGTCCCCGCTGGTGGAACGATACAACCCTTCCGCGTTGGTCCTGGGACATCCCAAAAGGCTGGACGGGTCCGACACCGACCTCACCCCCTTCGTCCTCCAGGCCAGGGAAACCATCGGAACGCGCTTCGGCCTCCCGGTCCATCTTTACGACGAGCGCCTGACCAGCCGGCTGGCCCAGCAGGCCATCCACGACACGGGCGGCAAGCTCAAGGACAGAAAGCGCGACCTGGACAGGATCGCGGCCGTCATCATCCTCACCGATTACCTGAGCCGCCATGGCAGTAAAACGCAGTAACGTACTTGCTAACGTAATAACGATCGTTATTACGTTAGCCGCGTCCTACTCCGCCTACGTTTTATTCCTCCCCTCCATGCCCGACGCCTCCTGGGAGACCCGATCCATCACCGTGCCCAAGGGCGCTCCTGTCTCCGCCATCGCCGGGCTGCTGGCCGAGAACGGAATCATCAGACACCCCCGGGCCTTCAGGACGGCCGCTTCCCTTTTCGGAATGAACCGCAGCCTCAAGGCCGGGCGGTACCGGTTCGAGATGCCGCTGTCGGTCTGGCAGGCCCTGGTGAAGCTGCGGGCCGGCTCGGTGGCCTACCACAAGGTGACGGTGGCCGAGGGTTTGACCATGGCCCGGATCGCCGGCCTGCTGCAGCAGCAGGCCGGGGTGGACAGCCTGGGTTTCATTGAGTCCTGCCTGGACCCCGAGCTGTTGAAGCGAGAGAAAATACCGGCCCGAAACCTTGAGGGCTATCTCTATCCGGATACCTACGACCTCGAGTGGGGCACGCCGCCCGGCCGGGCGGCGGCCGCCATGCTTTCCAACTTCCGCTCGAACTTCGACACCTCCTGGGTCCGGGTGCTGGAGGGCCGGAAGCTGACCTCTCACCAGGCCGTCATCATGGCCTCGCTGGTGGAGCGGGAGGCCCAGGTGGACTCGGAGAGGGTGCTGGTGGCCTCGGTGTTCTACAACCGGCTGAAACTATACCGCCCGCTTGAGTCCTGCGCCTCAATCGAGTACGTTCTGCCCAGGCACAAGAACACCAGGCTCACCTACCGGGACCTGGAGATAGATTCCCCCTACAACACCTACAAAAGGATTGGACTGCCGCCCGGGCCGATAAGCAATCCCGGCCGCAGGTCGCTGGAGGCCGCCGTCTTCCCGGCCAAAACCGACTACCTCTACTTCGTCTCCCGGGGAGACGGCGGCCACATCTTCACCCGCACCCTGCAGGAGCACATCCGGGCCAAGAACCTCTGCGAGAGGCTGAAGGGGCGGT
>DHHE01000055.1 GCA_002403115.1 bacterium UBP2_UBA4780
TCGGGCAGGCAGAGCCCGCTCGTCTCCGAGGTCAGCGTGACGCCGCGGTCGGTGCCGCTGGCCCCGGCCGGGCTGGCGGCGGCGCCCCAGGCCGTGGGAATAGCCCTGACCTGGCGCGGCAACCAGGAGCTGGACCTGGCCGGCTACCGCCTCTACCGGGCGGTTAACGACACCCTGGCCTTCGACTCGCTGAACACGACGCTGCTGGCCGACACCGTCTACGCCGACAGCGCTCTGTCCGGAGCCGACAGATACTATTACAAGGTTCGGGCCTTCGATCTGGACGGCAACGCCGGTTCTCTTTCGAACAGGGCCTACGGCCGGCCGGCCACGCTGGACCAGGGGATTCTGGTGGTGGACGAGACCAAGAACTGGACCACCGGAACCTGGCCGCGGGACCCGGCCCAGGATTCCCTGTACGAGTATATCCTGGGCGGCCTGGCCCATCAGCGGCACGATCTCGGTTCGGCTGCCGACCGGCCGCTGCTGGCGGACCTGGTGCCATTCTCGACCATTTTATGGCACGGGGACGATTACACCGAGCTTTTGGCCTCGGGCAGCGTCACCGACCTCAGAAAGTACCTGGACTTCGGCGGCAACCTATGGATCACCGGCTGGAAGATCGCCGGCAACCTCAGGGGCAGCGCCAGCTACCCGTTCGCGCCCCCGGACACCTCCTTCCTGAAAGGCTACCTAAAGATCGGCTCGGTCGACCAAAGCGGGAACAACGACTCCTTCCAGCTGGCCCAGGGCCTTCTGGGCTATCCGGACATCGCCGTGGACACCCTGAAGGTGCCGGTGACGTCCTGGGGCAAGACCATGCGCTGGACAGAGGCCTACACCCCGGCGACCGGCGGCGAAGCGGTCTATCACATAGATCTCAGGAACTCCGGAAGCCCCTACCAGGGCCTGCCCTGCGGGGTCCGCTACCTGGGCCCGACATACAAGACCGTGCTTTTCGGCTTCCCCCTGCTTTTCATGGAGCGCGACCAGGCGAGGTCAGCGGCGGTTCAGGTGATGTCCGACTTCGGGGAGACAGGGGTGGCCCAAGGGCCGGTTGCTGAGTTGAAAGTTGAAAGTTTGAAGTTGTTACCGAACACGCCCAATCCATTCAGCAGGGCGACTACTATCCACTACCAGATGCCGAGGGCCGGGAACGTCAGCCTGAGGGTCTACAACGTGGCCGGACAGGCGGTGCGGACGCTCGTTTCGGGTTCCCTGCCGGCGGGGGCGCACAGCGCCAGGTGGGACGGCCGGGACGACCGGGGGAGGGCGCTGCCGGGCGGCGTCTACTTCGCCAGGCTGGCGGCGTCCGAGGGCTCAAGGACAATAAAGATAACGATGCTCAAATAGCTGGGAGCACAAAGCGATGAATAGGATTTCACGATTGACGGCCGTCCTGGCGGCGGCCCTGCTCTGGGCGGGCGCCCTGCAGGCCCAGAAGCCGGTGACCCTCCATGTGATTCCGGCCCAGCCGGAGGCGGCGGCGCGGCTTGGAGCCGCCGGCGCGGCCGTTTACGCCGTGGGGGAGGCCTCGACGCTGGTGTCCGGCGAGGATGTCCCGGGCGGCGTACCGATCTTCTACGGCGACTTGGGCCAGCTGCGCTGGGTGACGGTGAGAAGGGGAGGAAATCCCTCGCTGGTTGAGGGCCGGGCCCTGTTCGCCGAGGGCGGCCGCTACCTGCTTAGGGCCTCCGACATCCCGGCCGAGCTCCATGAACGGCCCGGGGACTATTGGGTGAAGCCGGTCAAGGCGATGATCCTGGCCTCCGACAGCCTGATCATCAATCCCAACCTGGCCTACGACCCGGCCATGGCGGCCATCGCCGACCAGGTGGACTCGGCCGGCCTCAGGTCCTGGGTGACGGCCATGCAGAACTTCGGCACCCGGCACGTCAGCGCCGGGAACCACGCCGCGGTCACCGCCTGGGTCAAGGCCAAGTTCGACAGCTTCGGCATCGCCGACGTCCGTCTTGACACCTGCTACTCCACCACCGGGCACAACGTCATCGCCACCATCCCGGGCCTGTACGACACGGTCACCATATACCTGGCCGGGGGGCACTATGACAGCTACGCCACCTCCAACGCCCCGGGGGCAGACGACAACGCCTCGGGCACGGCGGCCGCCCTGGAGTACGCCCGGATACTCTCGCTGCCCGGCAACCGGCCCAACAGCACGGTCAAGCTGGTCTGCTTCGACGCCGAGGAGATCGGGCTCTACGGCAGCGAGTTCCTGGCGGCCCGGATGAAGTCCCAGGGCGCCGTCGTCGGCTGCATGCTCAACTTCGACATGATCGGGGCCGAGGGCAACGACAGCCTGTTCCTCTCCCAGCGCTACGCCGGCAACACGGCCTACGCCCAGCTCCTCATCCGCCTGGCCCGCCTCTACGGACGTCACGCCGGCGTCAACGTGGCCGGCCAGTACGGCGCCCAGTACCTGAGCCAGAGCGACAGCTACCCGTTCTTCCAGGAGGGCTACCCGGTGGCCTGGACGCTGGAGAAGGTGTTCTCCACCGTCTACCACACGGTCAACGACAACACCAGCCACATGGACTTCCGCTACATGACCGGGAACGTCAAGGGATCGCTGGGCTTCCTGGCCACTTTGGCCCACTACCCGGCCAAGGTCGAGGGGGTCCAGGTGCAGGAGCACGGATCGGGCAGCCAGCTGGCGGTCTCCTGGAGAAAACCCGCGGCCGCCAACACCGCCGGCTACCGGGTCTACTGGGGAATGGCCCCGGAGGCCTACGCCGGCCAGCACGACATCTTGGACCCGGCCG
>DHHE01000143.1:0-4205 GCA_002403115.1 bacterium UBP2_UBA4780
CATGCGATTTCCCAAGGGCCGGTCCAGCCTCCAGAACGCCAAGCTGGAGTTCGTCCACCTGGACAACATCCTGGCCGACAACAAGAAGGAGCGGGCCAGCAAGATCTCGGGCTACATCGAGATCATCTACCCGGACCTGGTGGATTTCCTCTACCTCAAGAAGGGGGAGCCGGTGAACGCCGGGCGCTTCTCCCGCGCCGAGCGCAAGCAGGTGGCCATCTCCGACGTCATCGAGCGGGCCAAGAAGTCGACCACCGGCACCGTCTCCATCTACGAGGCCCCGGAGGAGCTGATCGACATGATCATGGCCACCTTCTCGGTGGAGCCCAAGTTCAAGAACCTGGACATGACCAGCGTCGAGCCGGACAAGCTTTTCGAGAAGCTGACCTCGGTCAAGTTCGACGGCTTCGTGGAGGTGAAGCGGGGGGTGGACATCTCCTACATCCGCATCAAGGAGGGCCTGCCCACCGCCGGCTACTTCACCTGGAAGGTGGACAACATCCAGCTGGACACCCTGAAGGCGGCCCTCAAGGCCGCGGCCACCGCCCCCGGGGCGGTGGTGATCGACGGCTACGACAAGCTGCCGGTGATGGCCGAGCAGGCCTCGCCGGCCCAGATCTCCCTGTTCGTCAACGCCCTCAACAAGGTGGTGTCCGAGATGCGCAACGCCGCCGGGCCCACCGTGGTCACCAAGACCCTGGCCTCGTCCAAGGAATCGGCCACGGTACACTTCCCCTTCCTCAAGGACTTCAACATCGGGGAGGCCGTCGCCGAGCAGGAGAAGGTGCTGGCCACGGCCGAGGAGCTGGGCGCGGCCTTCGCCGAGTGGATGGACAACTTCGTGGACTCGTTCCGGATGGTGCTGGGGTCGCGTCTGGACGGCATCGTCCAGGCGGCCCTCAAGGATTCCCGCTTCGCCCTCAAGTCCTCCAGCTTCGGCCGCCGCTCCAAACTCAAGGACCTGTTGTAATCTTTCGCGCGCCATGAGGCCGGGTGTAGACTCGGGATGGCGAAGGTTTTTTAGTTAAACTTTGGCAAAAACCGCCAGGCATGCGGTCATCGAGTTGGCCGGCGTCTCGATGCCTCGACCCGGCTCGGCACAAGTACGCCCGCCGATGGTCGAGTGGCCGTTATCTCGATACGAACCGTTTCCGGTTCTACTCGATAATCGGCTGTATCGAGACCAGGCGGGCACTCGACGTCCGGCCAGTGTCTCGACAGGCTCGACAACAATCGAGATGACCGCATGCCTCTGATCGGCACTTGGCGAATATTTGCCAAAGTCCAGTTAAATACGTAAGCGCTCATAAGAACGACCATGTATCCCGAAGGCTTCAAAAAGGGCTTCATCTCGCTTTTCGACCCGGCCATCGGGTTTTTCGTTTCCCTGCGGATCAGGCCCAACTGGCTGACCACCGCCGGATTCGCCTTCGGCGTCGCCTCGGGCTTCCTGTTCGCCACCGGGCACTTCCTCTGGGGCGGCCTGGTGGCCTTCCTGTCGGCGGCCTGCGACGCCGTTGACGGGTCGCTGGCCCGGCGCTCCGGGGCCGCCACCACCTTCGGGCGGTTCTACGACTCGTTCCTGGACCGCTACTCGGAGCTGGCCATGTTCATCGGGCTGTCCTACTACTACGCCGGCGGCGACATGTGGCGGATGGTGATCCTGACCGACCTGGCCCTGGTGGGCTCCCTGATGGTCAGCTACGCCCGGGCCCGGGCCGAGGGCCTGGGGCTGGACTGCAAGGTGGGGCTGATGGAGCGGCCGGAGCGGCTGACGGTGGTCATCGCCGGGACCATCCTCACCGGGATGTTCGACAGGCACTGGATATTCGAGATCGCGCTGTGGGTGCTGGCGGTGCTGACCAACCTCACCGCGCTGCAGCGGATGCTGCACGTGCGCAGGCTGACGGCGGGGGGCAAGGGGGCTTGAACCGCGGAGGGCGCCGAGACATCGCCGGTCCCGGAGGGGCGTCAAAATCATGCTCAATATAGACAATTGAAGAACGAAAGGGAAGAGATGGGCAAGACCAAAACGGCACAAAAGAAAAGCCGGCCGGCTCCCGGGCGCCAGGGCAAGGTGCGGGTGGCCATCATCGGGGTGGGCAACTGCGCCTCCTCGTTCGTCCAGGGAGTCCACTACTACCGGAACGCCAAGGACAGCGACAAGATCCCGGGCCTGATGCACGTCAACCTGGGCGGCTACCGGATCTCCGACATCGAGTTCTCGGCCGCCATCGACATCGACATCAACAAGGTGGGCAAGGACCTGGCCGCCGCCATCTACACCAAGCCCAACAACACCTACAAGTTCTGCCAGGTGCCCAAAAGCGGCATCACCGTCCAGCGGGGCATGCTGCACGACGGGCTGGGAAAGTACCTGTCCCAGATCATCAAGAAAGCGCCGGGCTCGACGGTGGACATCGTCAAGCTGCTGCAGGACACCGGGACCGACGTGGTGGTCAGCTACCTGCCGGTGGGATCCGAGATGGCCACCAAGTGGTACGTGGAGCAGATCCTGGAGGCCAAGTGCGGATTCGTCAATTGCATACCGGTGTTCATCGCCCGGGAGCAGTACTGGTCCAACCGCTTCCGCAAGGCCGGGGTGCCCTGCATCGGCGACGACATCAAGTCCCAGGTGGGGGCCACCATCACCCACCGGGTGCTGACCCGCCTGTTCATGGACCGGGGGGTGAGGCTGCAGAAGACCTACCAGCTGAACTTCGGCGGCAACACCGACTTCCTCAACATGCTGGAGCGGGAGCGGCTGGAGTCCAAGAAAATCTCCAAGACCAACGCCGTCACCTCGATGCTGGACTACAAGATGGACCCGGACGACATCCACGTCGGGCCGTCCGACTACGTGCCCTGGCTGCTGGACCGCAAGTTCTGCCACATCAAGATGGAGGGCCAGACCTTCGGCGACGTGCCCCTGAACCTGGACATGAAGCTGGAGGTGTGGGACAGCCCCAACTCGGCCGGGGTGGTCATCGACGCGGTGCGCTGCGCCAAGCTGGCATTGGACCACAAGCTGTCGGGATCGCAGCTGGAGCCGTCCAGCTACTTCATGAAGTCCCCCATGGTCCAGGTGCCCGACGACCAGGCGCGGAGGAACGTCGAGGAGTTCATCAAGCGGCTGGGGCGGAAATAACCATGCCCGGAAAAATTCGAAATTCGAAATTCGAAATTCGAAATTCACGGGGTTTGTTTGTCAGCTTCGAGGGCATCGAGGGCTGCGGCAAGACCACCCAGGTTAAGATGCTGGCCCGGTGGCTCAAGTCCCGGGGGCACCAGGTGGTGGTCACCCGCGAGCCCGGCGGCCCCTTCATAGCGGAGAAGATCCGGCGGCTGCTGCTGGACGTCAGGAACCGCCACATGGACGGGCTGGCCGAGCTGCTGCTGCTGGAGGCCTCCCGGGCCCAGCACGTGGCTCAGGTCATCAGGCCGGCCCTGGCCCGCGGGGCGACGGTCCTCTGCGACCGTTTCGCCGACTCCTCGACCGCCTACCAGGGGCATGGGCGGGGGCTGGATCTGGAGACGGTAGACCGGCTCAATCGCACCGCCTCGCAGGACGCCTGGCCGGATCTGACCATGGTGCTGGACCTGCCGGTGGAGGAGGGACTGCGGCGGGCGACCGGCCGGGGGCGGGCCCTGGACCGGATGGAGTCCCAGGAGAAACGTTTTCACCAGAGGGTGCGCGAGGGGTACCGGAAAATGGCGGCCGCCGAGCCGGGGAGGATCAAGCTGCTGGACGGCACCCAGCTTCCGGACGTGGTCCAGGCGGCGGTGCGCCAGCTGGTGGCTGCCAAGCTGGGGACAGGATTTCCCCTTAGGAAACCAGGAATCCATGAAAAGGTCAAATCTGAAAAAATTGGGCATCGTTGAACTGGGCAACCGATGCTACAAGGGAACCTCGAAATATTCACCATTGGACCCAGCCGCAAAATACCCCCTGCCAGCCGGCAGGCAGGAAAGCTTGCCCCGCCTGTGCGCCTTCCTCCTGCGGCGGACAAGTTGGCGTGAGTTGAGCCTTACTTGAGCCGGTCGAGGGGAAGGGTAGAGGGCGCAAAAAATTGATTTTTACTGTTGTTACGTTTTACTCGAAATTGTCTCTGCGGTTAAAAAGGCAATAAATAGAGGCACCCACAAGATAATATTCCCGGTTTCATGCCTGTCTGCCGAAGCGGCAGCGTAGGCAGGGCTTCCTT
>DHHE01000143.1:4267-4652 GCA_002403115.1 bacterium UBP2_UBA4780
AGGGACCATCATGATAACCAAACGCAAGCTGCTGCTGCTGATCGCGGCGGCGGTGGCCCTGTCGCTGGCGGTGGGCGGCACCGTCGGGCTTTACGCCCAGAGCCGGATAGCCGACGCCGTCACCCGGCAGCTGTTCGTCTTCAACGAGGCCTTCAACCGGGTGATGCGGTTCTACGTGACCGCCCCCGACCCCCAGAAGCTGATCTACGGGGCCATCAAGGGGATGGTGGGCACCCTGGACCCGCACTCCCAGTTCATGGAGCCCTCGGCCATGCGGGAGCTCAAGGCCAGCACCAAGGGCAGCTTCGGCGGCATCGGCATCCAGATCGGCATCCGGGACGAGTGGCTGACGGTGATCGCCCCCATGGTGGGGACGCCGGCCGCC
>DHHE01000057.1 GCA_002403115.1 bacterium UBP2_UBA4780
CACCGCCGAGTTCCAGGACGTCTTCGGGGCCGCGGTGGACCCGGTCCTCTGGAATTTCACCCCGCTGCTGATAGGCGTCACCATCGTCACCTCGCCGCCGGCCTTCGAGTCCCGCCAGGTGGATTTCCGCAACACGGTGGACATCTGGGGCTCCAGCTACCCGCTGACCCCCGACATGCAGCGGCGCTACCGCAACGCCCACACCATTCTGGTCCGGCCCAGGAACATAGGCGGCTGACCGGAGAGGCCGATATCTTTTTACCACAGAGCCCGCAGAGATGGTTTAGGGTCAATATCAATAACCGCATGTCAACACATTAAATCACATCACATCCCCCGGTTTCTTTGGGTGCTTTGAGGTTGAATCAAAGGTGACTACGTATCAAGGTTTCCTGGAAACAATTGGAGAGCTTCTGCCATGCTAAATAGGATTAAAAGCGACCAGGGTGGCTTCGCCCTGATGATGGTGGTGGGCGCGGTGATCCTGTTCATAGTGCTGGCGGCCACCACCGCCTTCATGGTCTCCCGGCTGCAGAAGATGAGCGCCGGCCAGGCCCGATACACCACGGCCACCGACGCCGCCGATGGCGGCATAGAGCTGGGGGTGCTGGAGATAAGCAACGCGGTCAACGACGGCCGACAGCCCCAGGCCACCCAGAACGTCAACATAGGGCGTTACACCGCCCGGATAGACATATCGCCCCAGGGCACCTGCGCCATGCCCAGCGGCTCGCTGGAGATGGCCTCGGCCTACGAGGGCATCGGCACCGGGGCCGGCTCCCGGGGGGTGGCCAACTTCTTCCTGGTGACCGCCACCGCCTCCGCGCCCCCGGCCCCGGAGACCGGCCGCCTGATTACCATGAGGCGCAAACTGGTGGGCGGGGAGTAGCCCCCGCCCGGCATGCCGACACAGCCATCCGCAAGATCAAGGAGGAACCCATGAGATACGCCGCCCTGCTCATAATGGTGACGGCCCTGGCCGCCGGGGCCCCGGCCCAGACCATGCCCTGCGCCGCGCCGTCGTTCGTCTCGGAGACGGTGCAGCCCAACCTGCTGATCGCCATGGACAACTCGGGCTCCATGGGCGACGCCGCCTACTGGAGCAAGATCTACGGGGGGCGCGACACCCTGTGGCTCAAGTCGGGCGCCCCGCCGCGCTATTACGGCTACTTCGACAACGACAGCTCATACGAGTTCTCCGGCGGCACCTTCAAGTCGTCGGCCTCTGGAAAATGGCCCGGGTGGCTGCTGAACTGGGCCACTTCCAGCCGCACCGACATCATGCGCAAGGTGCTGATAGGCGGCAAATTCAGCAGCGACAAGCTGCTGGCCCAATGCCGGGGAAGCTGGGAGAAGAGGTACTACAAAGGGAACACCAGCAATTACAACCAATTCAGGATCACCGTCTCAGGAGGAACGACCTATCTTGAGATAACCCAAGTCGGAAGCGATCCCCCGATAGGCAGCGCTCTAAAGAATTCGGCAGTGAACGTCACCGCGCCGCTTCCCTTCCGGGGGATATTACACCAGATAGCCGACAAGGACATGGACGGGAAATGGGACGACAACGCGCCCCGGTTCGGGCTGTGGATATTCAACAACGGCCAGGGTGGCACGGACGAGGGGGGCGGCAGCTACGCCAACAATGGGGGAAGGATCCGCTCCTACATCAACGACCCCACCCTGACCGACCTGGTCAACGACATCCAGAACATCGACCCCGAGAACTGGACGCCGCTGGCCGAGAACCACCTGGAGATACTCCACTACTTCGGCCAGATAACCCCGCTCTACGGCAACGCCAACTTCACCCCCGGGGCCATGGGGGTCAAGGACCCATATTACGACAAGAAGCGGACGATGATGGTGCCCTGCGCCAAGTCCTTCGTCCTGCTGCTGACCGACGGCGAGCCCACCCAGGACAGGTACATCCCCGACGGCACCTCCCTTCCCAACTGCGCCGGCCTGCAGAACTATTGGAACGGGGAGAACGAGCCGCCCATCTCCTCCGGCAGCAACGGCCGCAGCTGGCTGGACGACGTGGCCCTCTACGGCTACACCAACGACCTGAGGCCCGACCTGGAGGACGAGCAGAACGTGGCCCTGTACACCGTGTTCTGCTTCGGGAAGGGCTCGGCGCTGCTGAAATCGGCGGCCAAGTGCGGCTCCTTCGTGGACCGCAACGGAAACAAGCGTCCCGACCTTCAGTCCGAGTGGGATACCGACGGGGACGGGGTGCCCGATGGCTACTTCGAGGCCGAGGACGGCTGGGAGCTCGAGGATGCCATCACCCGGGCCATCCTGGGCATCATCGCCCGGGCCTCGGCGGCCTCGGCGGTGTCCATCGTCTCCGGCTCGTCGGACGGCGAGGGCACGGTGCACCAGGCCTATTTCCAGCCCGTCAAGTTCCAGGGCACCGACGAGCTTCTGTGGAGCGGATACATGCGGGCCCTGTGGATAGACGCCAACGGCAACCTGCGCGAGGACACCAAGAAAGACGGCATCCTTCAGACCAAGGACGACGGCGGCAGCGTTCAGGGCGACTACGTGGTCCAGATGCACTTCGATCCCGCCACCAACGAGACCAAGGCCCGGCGCTACCGGGACCCTGACGGACGCGGCTACATTTCCAGCCTGATCCTGGTGGACGAGGTGGGGCTGAACGACCTGGCCGACGTCTGGAACGGCGGCAAGTGGCTGGCAGACAACCCGGCCTCCAGCCGCACCATCAGAGCCTTCGCCGACGCCGACGGAAACGGCATCGTCGGCTCAGGGGAGATGAAGAGCTTCACCGCCGCCAACGCGGCCGTCCTGCAGCCCTATCTGGGCGCGGCCTCGACCGCCCAGGCCGAGACCCTCATCCAGTACGTCCGGGGGGTGGACTACCCCAACCTCAGGCCGCGGAGCATCGGCGGCAAGGTCTGGAAGCTGGGGGACGTCATCAACAGCACCCCGGCCTACGTCGGCAAGCCGACCGAGCGCTACGACCAGATCTACGGCGACGCCGGCTACGCCGAGTTCTACCAGCAGTACCGCTACCGGCGCAACCTGGTGGTGGTGGGCGCCAACGACGGCATGATCCACGCCTTCAACGCCGGACGCTACGTGGCCAACCCCGACCCCACCTCCAACAACAAGGGATACATCGACTACATGGGCCAGGCGGCGGGCAAGGAGCTGTGGGCCTACATCCCCAAGAACCTGCTGCCCCACCTGCGCTGGCTGCCCAAGACCAACTACTGCCACGTCTACTACCAGGACCTGAAGATCAAGATCACCGACGTCCAGATATTCCCCAGCGACGCCGTCCACAAGAACGGATGGGGGACCATCCTGATCGCCGGCATGAGACTGGGCGGCTTCCCCATCACCCTGGGCGGCAGCACCTACCGCTCGTCCTACGTCTGCATCGACATCACCGACCCCGACAACCCGGCGCCGCTGTGGGAGGTCAACACCCCGGACATGGGCTTCACCGTCTCCTATCCCTGCGTCGGCCGGGTGGGCAACGAGTGGTACGCGGTGGCCGGGGGCGGGCCGACCACCTTCGACGGCACCAGCGGCCGCCGGCCGAAGGTATACGTCATCAACCTCCGCACCGGGCAGCTGGCCCGCTCCATAGAGACTTCGGACGACGACTGCTCCATCGGAGACTGCATCTCGGTGGACATCAACCTCAACGGCCAGGCCGATGTCTTCTACTTCGGCACCTACAGCCAGTGGGGGACGGCGGTGGGCCGGATGTACCGGCTGGTCACCTGCTCCTCGTTTTTCCCGGGCACCGAGCAGGCCGATCCCGGCCTCTGGACGCTGAACACCCTGATAGACGTCCAGCGGCCCATCACCGCCGGCCCGGTGGCCGCCAAGGACGAGTTCAACAACTTCTGGGTGTATTTCGGCACCGGACGCCTTTTCACCGAGTCCGACGAGGCCGACGGCACCAGCCAGTACCTGATAGGGGTCAAGGACAACAGAATGGACTCGGCCCGCACCCTGGCCCAGCTGCGCAACGTCAGCAACATCGCGGTCAACGGCATCGACAGCGTCTCCTACAACGGGACCTCGGGGCCCTGGCTCAACTGGCGGTCGTTCATGACCGACATGTCGGCCTACCGGGGCTGGTACCGGGCGCTGCCGGTCACCGGGGGGCTGGCCGAGCGGTCGCTGAGCAAGCCGATCATCATCGGCGGCGCCCTGCTGGCCAGCGCCTTCCTGCCATCGGACGACCCCTGCGCCCTGGGCGGGACCGGCTACCTCTACGCCGTCTACTACCAGACCGGGACCGCCTATTACAACCCGATACTGGCCCGGGGCGACCCGGGGACCTCGGGGGTGGGGACCGGCGACAGCCCCATCAAGATCAACCTGGGGGCCGGCCAGCCCTCGGCCCCGGCCATCCACATCAGCGCCACCGGCGAGCGCACCTTCATCCAGACGCCCACCGGGGCGGTGATCAGCGTCGGCACGGTGCTGCCGTACAGCGCCCGGAGCGGCAACCTGTTCTGGAAACAGCCATAGGACTTACGCCAAGGAGCGAACGAACATGAAAGCTGCCATCATCGCCATCATCGTCACGCTGCTGGCCATCGCCGGCGCGGTGGCCCTGCTGCAGGGGCCGAACGACCAGGAGACCTACACCACCGAAGCCTACGTCATGGCCGTGGGGGAGAACTCGATCACCATCTGCGAGCAGGAGCGGCCGCTGAACCGCAACCTGGTCAAGGCCTACGACATCGACGGCAATCACGTCGACCTGCGCTCCCTGCCGGTGCCGTTCCAGGCGGTGATGACCATGGGCTACGTCAAGGACGAGCCGGTCATCAAGGAGATCAGGGTGCAGATCCAGTACCGGATCGAGGAGGGAAGCGTGGTGGAGGAAAGACGGTCGGATGTCCTGTAGCCTGTCCATCAACAATACCGGGAAGGCGACGGCCGCTGCCTTGGCAGTGGCCGCCGTCTTGTCGGTCGCGGGCTGCGGGCAGAAGCCCAAGGGCCAAGCGGACGGCGGCAACCGCCCGCCGGAAATTTCCCTGGTGCGGATCCAGCAGGACCAGCCCGCTGTCGACGGCCAGCTGACCCTCGAGGTCAAAAGCTCGGACCCGGACGGGGACCTGGTGTTCTACCGGGTCGAGTGGGCAGTCAACGGAAAGGCGGCCCAGACGGGCCAGTCCCAGCAATTCTCCACCAGGGGGCTCTCCCCGGGGGACCTGGTGGCGGCCAGGGTCCAGGCCTCGGACGGGTCGTCCCTGAGCGGCTGGGCATCATCGGGGACGGCGGTGCTCTGGCCAAAGCTGGCCGGCATCGACGGCCTGAGCCTGGAGCCCAGCCCCCTGACGGCCGGCCTGACCTCGGTGTCGGCGATCCCCCGGCTCTCGGCGGCCGGGAAGCCGGACCAAATGTCGTTCGTCTTCAGGTGGACGGTGGACGGACGGGCGTCGCGCGACAGCGGGGGCACCATGTCCACCGAGCCGCTGCGCAAGGGCCAGACGGTGGCGGTGGAGGCTATTCCTGTCATGGGCGACACCAGGGGCCGGCCGTTCCGCATGACGGCCAAGGTGGTCGGACCGGCTCCGGTTATTAGCGGCGTCGAGAGCCTGGAGCGGGACAGCCTGTGGGACAACTACCGCATTCTGGCCTCCGACCCCGGCTCCGAGCCCCTGACTTACTCCCTGGTCTCGGCCCCGCCGGGCTCCAGGATCGACCAGGCCCAGGGCACCTTCGCCATCCCCCGGGGCGAGTCGGGCGGGGAGGTAGTGCTGAGGGTGAGCAACCGCAGCGGGAGCTGGGCGGAGAGGAGGCTGGAGACAGCGCCATGATCCACTGGCTTCTGGCGGCCGGCCTCCTGGCAACAGGGACGTACCACAACGCCAAGGGGTATTCGGGAGCGGTCCGCATAGATTTTGGCCGGGTGATCCCCGGTCATTCTTATTATTACAAAACCTATTTCCGGAACAACGCCGGGGTTCCCCTGCGGCTGACCGGGGGAGGGGCCGGCTGCGGGAGCTGCCCCCAGCTGACGGCCGGGGGGGGGATGCTGGCGCCCGGAGACTCGACCGAACTGGGCTTTTCGGTCTTGGTTAAGAAGGGGATGACTGACTCGGCCGGGTACGAGGTCCTGCTTTACACCGACGACGGCAGCCGCCGTGGGCTGTGGGTCTACCGGGTGAGTTACCAGGCGCGGCGGCCGGCGTTGGCCAGGGCCCCCGCCAGGCCCATAGAGATGACGCCCAACGGGGAGGGTTATCTGGAGGGCTCTATCCCGCTGACCTCCCGGTCGAAGCAGGCGTTGTTGGTGTCGGCGGCCGGGCTGCCGCAGGGGGTCAGGTTCGGAACGCCCCTGCCCCTGCGCCTGGAGCCGGGCAGCGCTGCCCGGCTGGTTTTCTGGGCCCCGCCGGAGCTCTTCACCAGGCACCGTTCGATCACCCTGGAACTGGCAGCGGTATCCGGGGGGGTGGCTCAGCGGCTCAGCCTTCCCATGGCCCCTTGACCGGCCTTCTGACAACGATTCCATTTGCCTGAAGCGGACAGTGTTGCGAATCGACAAGGAAAAGATCAGGGACAATGCCCTGGGCTTTATCGCCACCGGGGCCTTCAGCGGGTTCTGCCCAAAATTCCCGGGAGCCGCCGGCAGCCTGGCCGGAGCCGCAGTCTGGTGGCTGGCCGGACCCCTGGACCCGCGGCTTCAGTTTTTGGTCGTTTTGGCGGCCCTGGCCGCCGGCTGGCACGCGGCCAGGACGGCCCAGGACTGGTGGGGCCAGGACGACCGGCGGATAGTCATCGGGGATATGGCCGGCATCTGGCTGACCCTGGCCACCTTCGACAGGAACATAGGCCTGTGGATCGCCGGTTTCGTCATCTTCCGGCTGGTGGACGCGGTCAAGTTCTACCCGGCCCTGCATTGCCGCTGGCTGGGGCCGGGGTGGGGGCTGATGGCCGAGAAGGCGGTGGCCGGGGCCTATGCCGGGGCGCTGCTGACGGTGGCCTCGGTGTTCTTTTCCAGGTTTCCCGGCCCGGACCTGTTGCTGGCCAGGCTGGCGGCATACGGCACGGTGATAGCCGCCGTCGCCTTCTCCCACCTCTACGGCTCGTTAAGGGGGGGGCTGGGGATCGCCTCCATCGCCTTCGGATGCCTCCTTTTCTGGATTTGGGCGCCGGGCAACCCGTGGTTCCAGGCCGCCATCCTGGTCCTGGCGGCCGCGGGGATGGCGGCCGCGATCCGCTTCACGGCCGGTGAACCCTGGTTCCTGACGATCGCCGATTGCCTGCTGCTGATGTGGGCCTGCTGGCTCAGCCTGTGGTTCCTGCCCAAGCTGCCCATGGTAGTCGTGGCCGGGGCCGTCCTGATGGCCGTCTTCAGGCATATCCGGCCATATCCCACCAACTACCTTCCCGGATGGGGGCTGGAGGCGTCCATGATCGCGCCCAACATCATCGCCGCGATCTATACCGGGGCGGTGCTGCAGGTGGCCGTGATGATGTTCGGCGGGGGCGAAATGGTTTTCATAAGATACGCCGTCATCGGCATACTGCGTCTTTTCAACATACGAGGATGAGGGCCGGGCAGGCCATGCCGGGTTAAAGGGCAAGGAAAGAAAAGGAATTCAGCCTTCAAGGGGGTACCAGGTTTTCACCTGGAACCCCCTTGATTGTTACACCAGGGTATAATCTGTTATCGCGGGGTAATAAGTAGCCGAAGGAAATGACAGGAAAACAAAAAGTTAACACAATGCAAGGCAACGATATAAATAATATTGTAAAAATGGCAAGGAAATTGCATATATATTATTGCGGGAGGATAGCAGCATGAAGAACCAAAAGGGCTTTTCGCTTATCGAGCTGATGACGGTCATCATCATCATCGGCATCATGGTGGG
>DHHE01000063.1 GCA_002403115.1 bacterium UBP2_UBA4780
TCGTCAGCCAGGCAGGAAGTATCTCCCAGTGCATGCTTTGGATACTTTCGACGCCTGCCCTGAGCCAGGCATCATCGCCTTACTATCGAAGGGTCGCAAGAAAGTATCATGGAAAAAGATATATCGTAATACTATTTATACTTGCCCACTATAAACCCTGAAGAACCTGTTTATCTTTTTGAAAATAAAAATAGATTATAATGAGCAAACTCTGTCTAACAATCTTGCCCCCATGACCGCCCGCTTGCCTGACAAGCTGAAGCGCTGCCTTTAGCGTGAAATGATTGCCCTGAACGCGAAGGGATGTGAGCATTTCATCCTTCAACCTGTTGGGCGTTATGCAATCCCAGGATGACATGCTCAATTGGCGTTGCAATCAGTCTGAACCCCCGCCGCCCTTCCCGGCGAACTCCCGGGCCGCTTTTATGAAATCGCGGAACAGGGGGTGCGGCCGCATGGGGCGCGACTTGAACTCGGGGTGGAACTGGCAGCCCAGGAACCAGGGATGGCCGGGCAGCTCGGCCATCTCCACCAGGGAGCCGTCGGGCGACATCCCGGAGAACGCCAGCCCCCCGGCCCCCAGCCTTTCCCGGTAATCGTTGTTCACCTCGTAACGGTGGCGGTGGCGCTCCGAGATCTCCTCCGAGCCGTAGGCCGAGTGGGCCCGGGAGCCCCTGGCCAGGGCGCAGGGATAGGCCCCCAGCCGCATGGTGCCCCCCTTGTTGCGGACGCCGCGCTGCTCCGGCATCAGGTCGATGACCGGGTGGGGCGTCTGGCCGTCGAACTCGGTGGAGTGCGCCCCCTTCAGGCCGCAGACGTTGCGGGCGAACTCGATGATGGCGATCTGCAGGCCCAGGCAGATGCCGAGGTAGGGCACCCGGTTCTCCCGGGCGTACTGGGCGGCCAGGACCTTGCCCTCCACCCCGCGCTCCCCGAAACCGGGGCAGACCAGGATGCCGTGGCACTGGCTGAGCCGGTCCCGGATGTTGCCCCGGTCCAGCTCCTCGGTGTCTATCCAGTCCAGCTCCGCCTTCACCCGGTTGGCGGCGCCGGCGTGGGCCACCGACTCGATGATGCTCTTGTAGGCGTCGTGCAGGTTGACGTACTTGCCGCAGATGGCGATCCGCGCCCGGCCCTCGGGGTTCCGCAGCCGGTCGACCATCTCCCGCCAGTCCTTGAGGTCCGGCTTGTGGAAGCCCACCCCCAGGATGTGGGTGACCATCTCGTCCAGCCCGTCGTTGTGGAAGCGGAGGGGAATGTCGTAGATGGTGTCAACGTCGACCGCCTCGATCACCGCCTCCGGGGAGACGTTGCCGAAAAGCCCGATCTTCTCCTTGATCTCCTTGCCCAGCGGCTTCTCCGAACGGCTGATGATGATGTCGGGCTGGACCCCGATCTCCCGCAGCTTGTTGACCGAGTGCTGGGTGGGCTTGGTCTTCAGCTCGCCCGCGGCCTGGATGAACGGCACCAGGGTCAGGTGGATGTAGCAGCAGTTCTCCCGGCCGGCGTCCAGCCGGAACTGGCGGATGGCCTCCAGAAAGGGAAGGCCCTCGATGTCCCCGACGGTGCCCCCGATCTCGGTGATGATGACGTCGGCGTCGCCGGCCGCCGCCAGCTGGTGGATGCGGGCCTTGATCTGGTCGGTGACGTGGGGCACCACCTGGACCGTCTTGCCCAGGTAGTCGCCCCGCCGCTCCCGGGCGATGATGGATTCGTATATCTGGCCGGCGGTCAGGTTGTTGTCCCGCCGCAGCGGCCGGTCGATGAAGCGCTCGTAATGGCCCAGGTCCAGGTCGGTCTCGGCCCCGTCGTCGGTGACGAAGACCTCGCCGTGCTGGAAGGGGCTCATGGTGCCCGGGTCCACGTTGAGGTAGGGGTCGAACTTCTGGATGTTGACCCGCAGGCCCCGGGCCTTGAGCAGATAGCCCAGGCTGGCCGAGGCGATGCCCTTGCCCAGGGAGCTGACCACCCCGCCGGTGACGAAAACGTACTTGACCTTTCTCTTGTTCATATATGTCCGCAAGCGGTTTGCCCAATAGTTTACTGCAAAATCGCCCGCAAGTCAAATGAAAACACGGGGACGGGATAAGCCCGTGGACCTGCTATTGACAAGCGGGTTCCAAAGTAGTATCATCAACGTTCAACTCCTACCCCAAACCAGATCGAAAGGACCCCCATGTCCCCGAAAACTCTTCTCCCGGCCCTGGCCGTCCTGGCGCTGGCCTTCGCCCCGCTGTGGGCCGCCGGCGCCTCCTCCCCGCAGGCCGCGCTTATCTCCGGCGCCGAAGACGGCCAGTTCGAACCCGAGCCCCTGGGCGGGGCCGGCCTCATCCTCTTCTCCAACGGCATCGTCATCGACACCGACCGGCCCGGCCCCGACCTGCCCCAGTCCCTGACCGTGGCGGGCTACCCCGACGGCCGGCCCGGCTATTACGTGGTCCAGTTCGCCGGGCCCATCCAGCAGGCCTGGAAGCGGGACCTGGCGGACCGCGGCGTCAAGTTCCTGGGCTACCTGCCCAACTACGCCTTCGTGGTCCGCATGACGGCGGACATGGAGAACCAGGTGCGGATGCATCCGGCCGTAAACTGGCTGGGCCTCTACCAGCCGGCCTACAAGATCTCGGGCCAGCCCGAGCTCAAGGCCAATGAGGGCCGGCTGATGTCGGTGATCGTGCTTCATTACGATGAGGATATCGGCCAGGCCCAGGCCGAACTGAAGGCGCTGGGCGCGGTCGTCGAGGAGGCCACCGCCTCGGACTACGCCAAGATCATCAAGGCCGAGATCCCCCTGAAGGCGTTGGAGGCCATCGCCGGGATGGTTTCGGTATCCTGGAT
>DHHE01000067.1 GCA_002403115.1 bacterium UBP2_UBA4780
GGCCCTCAAGCCTGGGCACGAACAGTTCGGCCCGGTGGCCGCGGCGGTTCAGCTCGGCCAGCTCGGCCAGCTCGGTCCTCTCCAGCCCCCCGCAGACCTCGGCGTTGAGCGGGATGAACGGGGATTGCAGGAAGGCGATCCTCACGGCCGCCCCGATATCCTGCGGCCGAGGAACCCGAAGGCCCGCTCCCTCTCCGGCCCTGTTATCACCAGGAATCCCAGGGCCGGCAGGGCCAGGGAGATGATCCCCGACTTGGCCAGCAGCGCCAGGGCCGG
The DNA here is from genome assembly GCA_002403115.1 of bacterium UBP2_UBA4780. Classification (GTDB taxonomy): domain Bacteria; phylum Edwardsbacteria; class AC1; order AC1; family EtOH8; genus UBA8901. The sequence continues at coordinate 277 of DHHE01000067.1, forward strand.
GCTGTCAATCCCCACCAAGGTGGTGGCCAGCCAGGCGGACGCCAGGACGCACAGGGTGGCGGCGCAGCGCCCGTACTCGTAGGGCACCCGGTAGATGCGCCGGGAGTAGACGATCACCATGGCGAACAGGACGGCGAACCCGGCCACCGCCGACCAGGCCGCGCCCATCATCCCGTACCTGGGCACCAGGATGAGGTTCAGCCCGATGTTGACCGCGGCCGCCGCCCCGGAAAGCCAGGGCAGGACGCCGGTGCGCTCCTTGTAGAAGATGGGATTGACCGCCATGAAGTACATGCCGTGGACGAAGTACGACAGCACGATCACCGGCACCACTTTCGAGGCCCCCCAGAAGGCCGGGGCGGCCATGAACCTCAGCAGCTCCGGCCCCAGGGCCGCCAGGGCCGCGGCCGCGAACCCCACCAGCATCAGCCAGTAGGTCGACAGCCTGGCCACCTCGGCCTTGGCCCGCTCCTCGCCCTTCTCCTTGTTGATGTTGTAGAAGAACGGGGCCCAGGCGGTGTTGATGGAGCCGGTTATCAGCGACATGATCAGCCCGAAGTTGTATCCCAGCGAGTACAGCCCCACCTCGGAGGTGGAGGCGAAGCGCTGGATCAGCAGCCGGTCGAAGTAGTTGATGGCCCAGTGGGACAGCAGGTGCGGTATCAGCGGCAGGCCGAAGGCCAGGGCCCTTCTCACCGGCGCCCAGTCGAATTTCCAGTCGATCTCCCGGGCGGTCAGCCAGAGGTTGACCGCCGAGGCCAAAGCAGTCCCGGCCAGGGTCCCCAGGAAGGCGCCCCAGACGCCCATTCTCAGCCAGACCACGAAGTACAGCGGGAAGGCGGCCCCGGCCAGCGCCCCGAAGACCGACAGGGCCAGCACCGCCCATTTCTGCTCGCGTATCAAAAAGCAGGCGCTGGGCACGTTGCCGATCAGGCTCAGCCAGACGCCGGCCATCGACACCACCAGGTAACGGGCCAGGGAGGCGTCGCCGAACAGGGCCCGGCAGATGGGGCCGCTCAAGAGCACGATGGCCAGCGAGGCCACAGCCGTGGCCGCCATCTGGAACAGGAAGGTGCTTCCCAAAAAGACCCGGCGCTGGCTCTCCTGGTACTCGTTGTAGTACCGGATCATGGCCCCGTTGAAGCCCATCTGGTAGACCATTCCGATGATGGTGGTCGCCAGGCCTATCAGGGCCAGCACCCCGTAGTCCTCGGGCGTCAGCACCCGGGTGTAGACCGGTATCAGCAGGAAGCCTATCAGCCGGCCCAGCATGCCGCTCAGGCCGTAGACCAGGCTGTTCTCCGACAGCCTCTTAAGCGAGCCGCCTATGCCGGCCATTCCCCTCCGCCTCGTCGATCGTTTCCTGGAACTCCCGGGCGAACCTCTCCCAGGAATACTTTTGGGCGTGCTCCCGGGCCCCGGCCCCCATTCGCTTCAACAGATTACGGTCGCCGGCCAGCGTCTCGATCCTCCGGACTATGCCGTCCAGGTCGTCGGCCTTCACCAGATACCCCGTCCGGCCGTCCAGCACCGTCTCCCTGATCCCCCCCTCGTCGGCCGCCACCACCGGCTTGCCGCAGGCCATGGCCTCCACCGGCACCAGCCCGAAGTCCTCGTCGTGGGGGAAGTACATCACGGCCAGGCAACGGGCGTACTGGTCGTAGATATCCGGCACCGGCGGCAGTATCTCCACGTTCTTCAGGCCGCGGGCCATGGCCTGCAGCCGCCCCAGCTCCGGCCCCTCGCCGATTATCCGGAATTTCACCTTGGGCAGCCTCCGGGCCGCCTCCACAGCCAGGTGCGCCCGCTTGTGGGGATAGAGGCGGGAGGGGTAGAGAACGAAATCGCCGAACCCCTCGTTCCTGGCCCTGGCCAGGTCGATGCCGGGGTAGACCACCCTGGCGCCTTTGATGCCCAGGTGCCTTTCCAGCTTGGACCGGGTGTGCTCCGAGTTGCAGCAGATGGCCGCCATCCTCCGGGCCGCGGCCAGCTCCATCCGGCGGAAGAGACGGTGGTAGGCCGGGGCCAGGCGCGACACCCTGGAGCCTTCGGCGATCTCCCGGTACATCCCGGGCTCGTGCAGCCAGCGCGTCAGGCAGTGGCAGTACCAGACGCACGGCTGGCGGTGGGTCAGGGCCGCGGCCGTGGTCGGCGGCACGTGGGCCACCAGCAGGTCCTCCCGGCGGCAGTCCGCCGTCAGATAGCGCAGCGCGGAGAACATCGTCTCGTTCTCGAGGTTGAGCCACCGGTAGGGCGGACGCGGGGTCTTGCCGCACAGCCTCCAGTGCCTGATCTCGGTCCCGGCCAGCTCCGGGTGATTTTTCACTCCGTACCAGTAGGGCTGGTCGTAGGTATAGATGCTCCACCTGTGCCGGGGCAGATGCCTGATGGTCTCCACGACCACCCGGGCCGCTCCGCCCACCTCCAGCGTCCCGGCTATCACCCCGATCCTCATGGGCGGCCGGACGCCCCGCCGCGCGGCCCGCTTCCCGGGCTCCCCTTGGGCTTCAGGATGATGGCGTACCATTGCATCATCCTACCCGCCTGTCCCACGTTCTGGGTGGAGTCCAGCGTCAGCACGCCCGACTTGCGGGACATGGCCAAAATCTGGAACATGTCCATCAGGTTTATCTCTTTTATGGGACCTTCGATAGCCATCTGTTCGCCAAGTTTCGCATCAGCCGCAGGGGATATTTTGTTTGGTTGTTCCGGGTTTATAGTGGGCATTTATAAATAGTATTACAATATGTCTTTTTCCATGATACTTTCTTGCGACCCTTCGATAGTAAGGCGATGAT
>DHHE01000214.1:0-4685 GCA_002403115.1 bacterium UBP2_UBA4780
CAGCTGGCCACCGGGGGCTACGCCCGGCAGGTTTCGGTCAGGGACAGCGTCTGCTATCTGGCCTGCTCCGACGGGGGCCTGTCGGCCGTCAACCTGGCCGATCCGGCCCGGCCCGAGGAGGTGGGCTGGTACCGCAGCGGGAACAGCATCTGGACGGTGTCCGGACTGGGCGGCTACCAGGCGGTCTCGGACGACGACGCGGCGGTGCGCATCCTGCAGGGATACAACCTGGGCCGGCCGCCGCCGCCGGATTACCGGCGTCTGCTGAAGGTCACGCCCAATCCCTTCCGCGATCAAGCCGTGATAGAAATACTGTTGGAGCGCGAAGCGCATGTCAGGGCTTCTGTGTACAATATCGCCGGGCAATTGTTGAGCACCATCGCCGACAAACCGCTTCGGGCCGGGACCCACACGCTGCAGTGGCCGCCTGCCCGGTCTCGTTTTGCCGGGGGCGTCTATCTCCTGCGGGTGAAGGCCGGGCAGAAATCTCTTGTCGCCAGGTTGGTGATGATCAAGTGACGGTGCTTCCATGAAATACTTATCTGCAGCAAAGTTATCGGCGGGCCTGCTGACATGGCTGCTGGCGTTTTTACCCGCCTGCAGCCATACGCCGGTATATCCGGAGATAGGCGACGCCATGATAGACAGCAGCCCGCGCGGCGCCGAGGTGCTCATCGACGGGGTCAGCCGCCACCAGATGACGCCCTGCCGGGTGACCGGGATCGCGGTGGGCGCCCGCCGGCTGACCCTGTGCTACAACAACCACAAAACGCTAAACGCCGACATCGTCATCAAGGCAGGCCAGGTTGTCAGGGTGAACTACACTCTGACCCCGGCGGCACTTAAGCAGCTTGTAGGCTTGGGGCTGCCTTGGGGTGCCTACGCCAACGGGATGTCGGTGGACTTGGCGAACGACGACATGTACGTCTCCAACCGATCCAACCAGGTCCTGCGGTACCACGCGACCGACTCAGCCCTAACCGGACCCTTCCCGATCGAGGCCCTGGGGCCCCAGCTGGCCCTGGCGGTCAGCTCCAGGCACGGCCGTCTGTTCTACGTGTGCCGGGCCGGCGGCGACACCGTGCTGGTCTGCGTCGACCTGAACACCGGCCTGGTGATCAGGAAGCACGTCCAGCCGGACAGCAGCCGCTACGTCAAGCTGGAGATCTCGCCCGACGGCAACGTCCTGCTGGTGGCCGACAGCCTGGGACGGCGCCTGCTGGTGGTGGACGCCAGGCTGTGCGCCGTGGTCAAGGCCATCCCGCTTAGCGGCTACCCCAGCGACGTTATCTTCGGTGAGGCGTCCGACGCGGCCTGCGTCACCCTGTGCGGCAGCAACCGGCTGGCGAAGGTAGATCTGACTTCGGGGGCCGAGCTGCAGTTGGCGCCGACCGGGAACAACCCCCGGGGCCTGTTCTGGAGCCTGGACCGGGGCCAGTTGGGGTGCTGCAACGCCACCGACAAGCAGCTGACTCTCGTCGACGTGGGAAACTGGGCTTCGGCCATCGTGATGGATCCCAGCGTCGGGGGAGCCAGCTTCACGGCGGCCTGCTGGACCGACGATCCTTTTTACCTGATGGTCCTGATCAAAGGCAGAGTCAATTTCCCCGACGCCTTGAACATCGTCTATACCAGGAACTGGTTCACCACCAGTAAAATGGTGGCCGGGGACTTGATCGATGTCGCCTGGCTGCCGTCGGCGCGGAGGTACGTGGTTCTTGCCCGCGACACCTTGCGGCTTTTACGGGGGGATTTTCATTGAGCGTGTACCGGCCATCTTTCTCCCAACAATGGATAAAATGTTGAAAACCGCCGCTAATTGTGCTACATTTGTGAAAAGAGATGGCAGGGAGAAAACCCCAGATGGCCCATGAGCTGAAGCCCAGCGCCAGCCACAAGATAATGGTCATCCTGCCCGACGGCCGGGCCATGGAGACCAGCATCGTGCTGACCATCGACGACCTCCGGGACCGCAACAAGACGGTCATCCGGATGCACGGCGGCAGCCCGCAGATGATCATGAGCGCCAAGGAGGCGCTGATGATTGACGTCTCCGAGGTGCTCAAGGGCCTGCTGTCCGAAAAGGTGGAGGTGGTGGGCCAGTACAAGACCGACGTCCTGGTCTACTACTCACCCACCGCCTTCTCGGCCGACCAGAAGCGGGCCATCGAGATGGCCAACCAGGTTTACTCCCAGAGGCTGATCCAGCTGGAGAAGCAGCGCCGCTTCCACCTGGAGGCCATCGCCCGGCTGAAATCCCTCTACGAGCAGGAGCGGCAGAAGTCGGTGGAATTCACCGCCCTGGCCGACCAGGCCAAGGAGAAGACCCTGGGCCCGGAGGAGCGCGAGCAGCTGGTGATGCAGGCCAGGCGCGAGGCCATGGAGATGGTGGACGTGGCCATCAAGGCGGTGGAGGCCGAAAAGGCCGACCTGGAGAAGACGGTGGAGATGCTGGCCGGGCAGATCAAGGACACCATCTCCATCGCCCAGCACTCCGAGGAGATGGAGCGGCTGAAGACCGAGTACGACCAGGTCAACAAGAGGGCCATGATGTTCTGGACCAAGGCCGACTACGACCTCCTGACCCCGGAGCAGCTCCAGGACATGTCCCGGCTGCTGCCCAAGATCAAGGACGAGCGGGGCAACGAGCGCCTGTTCGACATCGCCCAGGTTCTGAAGCTGGCCCCGGGCGAGGCCGGCTTCAGGGAGGGCACCCACGTGCTGGCCAAGTACCGGCCGGCGGCCGAGACCAAGTACTTCATCGGACGCCTTTTCTTCAACGACACCAAGGACTACGTCTGCCTGGGACAGGGGTTCGAGATAACCAGCGGGGTCTACGGAAGCGAGGACCGGAGCGAGGTCCCGCCAGACGAGGCGGTGCTGGAATCCCTGGGCAAGAACCCGCTGTCGGTGCAGATATACCTGGACGCGGTCAGGTACTCCTCCATCCAGACCGTCCAGTTCTGGCTGCACGACCTGAAGGCCGAGCAGCTGCTGGAGATCCAGTCCGTCGACTCCATCATCTACGACCTGATGAAGGAACAGATGAAGATCGCCTACGTCCGCACCTACGAGATCGCCGAGGAGCTATACCAGCAGGACGAGATCGACCCGGCCGCCGATGAGCGCCAGGTGGACCAGGAGCTGGAGTCCATCAGGCGAATCGCGGTCCAGCCCATAGCCCTCAAGTACATGCCGGACGAGCAGGAGGCCCGCAAAAGGCTGGGGGCGGCCCAGGACAGAATGATGCGGGAACGATACGCCCGAGACCTGAAAAGCCTCTACGGCAAGAAGACGGCCGAGGTGACCGCCATCTACCATTCGCTGCTGGGGATGCTGAAGGACGAGGAACTGGTGGGCCGGGGCAACCTCAACCTCAAGAAGTACCAGCCGGCCGTCATCGACATCCACAAGCGGCTGCCCGAGGGGCTGAAGGAGAGGATCAGGAAGGACCGGCAGCTGCTGAAGTCCGTCCTCCAGGGGCTGGAGCAGCCGGAGGCATGAGAAGCCCCGGCTGGAGGACGCTGGGCCGGCGCCGCGTCTACCGCAACCCCTGGATGACGGTCTTCGAGGACCGGGTGCGGAGGCCGGACGGCTCGGCCGGCACCTACGGGGTGGTCGAGGTGGGGGACGCGGTCAGCATCGTGGCTTTGGATCGAGGCAGGGTCTGTTTGGTGGGGCAATACCGGCATTCCTGGGGGAAGCGGGTGTGGGAGGTTCCCTGCGGCGGGCTGCACAAGGGAGAGAGCCCGCTTAAGGCGGCCAGGCGCGAGCTGCTGGAGGAGGCCGGCATGACCGCCCGGCGCTGGAGGGGCCTGGGATGCGTCGAGGCCAACGATCCCATCGTCAACCGGTTCCGCCTCTTCCTGGCCACCGGGCTTGCTTTCGGGCGGCACCAGCGGGACGAGTCGGAGGCCGACATGGTGCACCGGATGTGGAGCCTGTCCGATTTCAACAGGGCGGTTCTGAACGGCCGCATATGCGACGACATGACCATCGCCTGCGTGGCCAAGTGCCTGATGGTGCTGGGGCGGAGGCTCTGATCCGCCAAACCACACGAATGGACGCCAATAGGCCAATTCCGAATATCAAAATACGAAACTCGAAACAATGTCCAAGCATGAAATACTATACGACAAAACTCGTTTTTAGGATTAGAATTTGTTTCGTTATTGGGGTTTCGTATTTCGGATTTAATTTGATTGGTGTGCATTCGTGGATAAGTCAAGCCTGACGCCTATCGTCCACCAGACGGTGGTGGCCAAGGGCGCGGTGGACACCAACTGCTACGTGGTGGCCTGCCCCGAGACCAGGCAGGCGGCGGTGATCGACCCCGGGGCCTTCAACCCCGGCGAGGTGAATTCCATTCTGAGCCAGCTGGGGAATAACGGGCTGACGGCAGTATACGTAATCAACACCCACGGGCACATCGACCACATCGCCGGCAACAAGGCCATAAGGGAGGCCACCGGGGCCGCCATCCTCATCCACCGGGACGACGCCGGGCGGCTGGGGGACGGCCAGCTCAACGGCTCGTTCCTGTTCGGCATGGACCTCCAGTCGCCCCCGGCCGATCGCCTGCTGGAGGACGGTGAGGACATCGAACTCGGCGGGCTCAGGCTTAAGGTGCTGCATACCCCGGGCCACACGCCGGGCGGCATCTGTCTGCTCGTTGACGGCGTTCT
>DHHE01000214.1:4734-5000 GCA_002403115.1 bacterium UBP2_UBA4780
ATGGTCCGACCGGGACATGGCCCGAGGACGACCATCGGGCGGGAGAAAACAGACAATCCATTTCTATCTTGATTACACAGATTGTAAACGATTACCCTGATGAACGTGCAATCAGTGTAATCATATAAATCTGTGTAATCATAGCAATCAGGAGGAGAGATGAAGAAGCTGACCATTCGCGACCTCGACGTCAGGGGCAAGCGGGTGCTGGTGCGGGTGGACTTCAACGTGCCCCAGGACAAGAAGACGGGGGAGGTCAAGGACGA
>DHHE01000214.1:5093-5908 GCA_002403115.1 bacterium UBP2_UBA4780
CTGTTCGCCCTGGACTGCGTGGGGGAGGAGGCGAAGAAGGTCGTCGAAAAGCTGGAGGACGGCGGCATCGCCGTCCTGGAGAACCTGCGCTTCCACCCACAGGAGGAGAAGAACGACCCCGAATTCGCCAGGCAGCTGGCCGAGCTGGGCGACGTCTACGTCAACGACGCCTTCGGGGCGGCCCATCGGGCCCACGCCTCGACCGCCGGGGTGACCAAGCACTTCGGGCAGAACGCGGCCGGCTTCCTGATGGAGAAGGAGATCGACTACCTGTCGGCCGCCCTGGAGAGGCCGGAGAGGCCGTTCGTGGCCATCCTGGGCGGGGCCAAGGTGTCTGACAAGATAGCGGTCATCGAGAACCTCATCCCCCTGGCCGACGCCATTCTGATAGGCGGGGCCATGGCCTACACCTTCCTCAAGGCTCAGGGCAGGGGCGTGGGGGCGTCTTTGGTCGAGGAGGACAAGGTTGAGCTGGCCGGAAAACTGCTGGAGAAGGCCAAGGGGATGAGGTTCCTGCTCCCGGTGGACCACGTCGTCGCCGTGAAGAAGGACGGTCCTCCGGACGCCAAGGGCAGGCCGTCGGTGGTCTTCGAGAATCCCAGGGTGGTGGCCGACATTCCCGCCGGCCTGGCCGGCGTGGACATCGGTCCCGGGACGATCGAGGAGTACTCCAAGTCCGTGGCCGGGGCCAAGACCATCGTCTGGAACGGGCCGATGGGCATCTTCGAGAACAAGGATTTCGCCAGGGGGACCTTCGAGATAGCCAAGGCGGTGGCCGATTCCGGCGCCAAATCGATAGTGGGCGGCGGCGACTC
>DHHE01000214.1:5951-10021 GCA_002403115.1 bacterium UBP2_UBA4780
GCTGACGGACAAGTAACCGGCAACCAGTGAAACAACAATAGGCATAAATCGACATGCGTATTCCCATCATCGCCGGAAACTGGAAGATGCACAAAGCTATTTCCGAAGCCAGAACCTTGGCTTCGGAAATCGTTCAAAAGGTTGGAGACGTTCGAGAAGTTCAGGTGGTTTTGTGCCCGCCGTTTACCGCTCTGTATGCGGTCGCGGAAACCATCAAGGGATCGAGCGTCGAGCTGGGGGGGCAGAACTGCCACTACGAAAGCAAGGGGGCATATACCGGGGAGGTGGCGCCGGAGTTTCTAACAGATATGGGTTGTCGCTATGTAATCATAGGGCATTCCGAGCGGAGGCAGTACTTCAAGGAGGACGACCAGCTCCTCAACCGGAAGCTGAAGAAGGCCATGGCGGTCGGATTGATCCCCATCTTCTGCATCGGGGAAACACTGGAGGAGAGAAAGAAGGAGCAGACCTTCGACGTCCTGCGCAAACAGGTGACCAACGGGCTGCCGGGCATACAGGCCGACGACCCTTCGCTGTTCGTGGTGGCCTACGAGCCGGTGTGGGCCATCGGCACCGGGCTGACGGCCACCCCGGACCAGGCCCAGGAGGCCCACCGCTACGTCAGGGACTTGCTGGCCGGGTTGTGGGGAACGGACGCGGCCGAGACGGTCAGAATCCAGTACGGCGGCAGCGTCAAGCCGGACAACGCCGCCGAGCTGATGGGCCAGCCGGACATCGACGGGGCCCTGGTGGGCGGGGCCAGCCTCGAGGCGGACTCGTTCGCGAAGATAGTTAAACACAAATAGAACGCGGATAACACAGATTGAGCAGATAAGCGCGGATATTTTTTCTTTTCAGAATAAAATTACAGATGACAGGAAAGGGCTGACAGCGTGGCTGCCAGCCCTTTTTGTATAGTATGTAATCAGCGACAATCAGTTACATCCGTGACATCAGCGTTCCGGGCCCCAATTCCCCCTCCAGGGTGAACTCCTGGATCCCGAACCAGAACCCCATGTCCTTGATGTGGTCCAGCTCGGCCTGGATCAGGCTGTAGTGGGCCTCCTCCATCACGGCCAGGCGGGCGAAAAGAGCCTTGAATGCGGCGTCCGGCGCCAGGTCGCGCTCCCGTTTGTAGAAGACGACGGCCCGGCGCTCCAGTTCCAGGGCGATGTTGAGGGCGCTGAGGTCGTCGGCCGTGCCCTGGCCGGCCTGGATCTTGGCCATAGGCGAGTCCAACTGGGGCACGATCTCCTCGATATCGGAATGTCTGATGTTGATCCGGACGCAGGGCTTGCCATCCTGGAGCCGGTCCAGCTCCTTCTCCAGGGCGTTCATGTGCTCGAACTCGTCCTGGGCCAGGCGGATGAACATGTCCTTGCCCGAGGTGTTGGCTGTCTGCCGGGCGAACCTAAGGTAGCTCTCGATCCCCAGCTTTTCCGAGGCGACGGCCTTGGCCAGGGCGGAGGCGGCGCGGTCGCCCTGCTTGAGGAGGCGCTTGACCGTTTTCTTCTTCTTGATCGGCGGCATAAAGCTCTCCTTGCTTAACTTGCTTGCAGAAAACTGCCACCTTGGGGAGGGCAGGCAAGCCTGGCTAGTTGAAAGGTGAATATTCCCGACGCCATCCCTCAGCCAGCAAAGCGAGGAGAGACATCGGGATGACAGGTTTTTCGTGCAATAAGATGACCAGGCCTAGATCAGTCCCAGCATTTTGCCGGCGGTGCGGAACTCCTCCAGCACCCGGTCCAGCTGGGCGTCGCTGTGGGCGGCCGAGAAGCTGGTGCGGATCATCTCCCGGCCCTCGGGCACGGCCGGCGACATCACCGGGTTGGCGAAAATGCCGTGCTCCATCAGGTACTTCCAAAGGGCGAAGGCCTTCTCCTGGGAGCCGATCATCAGCGGGATGATGGGGGTGCAGGCGATGCCGGTGTCGTAGCCCATGGCCTTGAACTCCCGCAGCATCCGGTTGGCGTTCTGCCAGAGCCTCTCGCGCAGGTGGGGCTCCTCCAGCAGCACGTCCACGGCCGCCGCGGCGGCGGCGGTCAGGGCCGGCGGCAGGGCGGCCGAGAAGATCATGCTCCTGGCGAAATGCTTGATGTAATCGATCACCAGGAAGTCGCCGGCCACCACTCCGCCGATGGCGGCGAAACTCTTGGAGAAGGTGCCCATGATCAGGTCGGTCTCCTTCTCCAGGCCGAAGTGTTCGGCGGTGCCCCGGCCGTGGGCGCCCAGAACCCCCATGGCGTGGGCGTCGTCCACCAGGACCCGGGCGTCGTACTTCCGGCACAGCCGGACGATGTTGGGCAGGTCGGCGATGTCGCCCTCCATGCTGTAGATGCCGTCGACGATCACCAGGTGCCCCTTGTTGTGGTCCAGCCCGTGGAGCACCCGCTCCAGGCTGTGCATGTCGTTGTGCTGGAAGCGGCGCATGTGGGCGTAGGAAAGCCGGCAGCCGTCCAGGATGGAGGCGTGGTCGAACTTGTCGGTCACCAGGATGTCGTCCTTGGTGCCCAGGCTGGAGATGGTGCCCAGGTTGGTCTGCATGCCGGTGGAGAAGACCAGGGCCGCCTCCTTGTTGAGAAACTTGGCCAGTTTGGCCTCCAGCTCGTTGTGCATGTCCAGGGTGCCGGTCAGGAAGCGGGAGCCGGTGCAGCCGGTGCCGAACTTCTCCACCGCCCTGATGGCCGCCTCCTTGACCCGGGGGTGGGTGGTCAGCCCCAGGTAGTTGTTGGAGCCGATCATGATCATCCTTTGGCCGTCGATGACGACCTCGGGCTCCTGGGCGGACGACAGGGGGTGGAAATAGGGGTAAAGCCCGGCCTCCCTGGCCTGGCGGGCGGCGGTGAAATCGATGCACTTCTGGAAGATGTCCATAATAGCTCTTTCCGATAAGCTCGAACCGCAATTATACTACAAAAGAAAAACCATTACAAATGGAATCGGAATGCGGGTGCGGTGGTCAGCTTTCGGCCGCTTCGCCCTCGCGCTTGCCGGCCCCGGCGATGACCACGGTGTACTCGCCCAGGCGCTTTCTCTTTCCGGCCTGCCCGGATAGGACGGTCAACGTCCCCCGCTCCAGCTCCTCATGAATCTTGGTCAGTTCCCGGCACAGGCAGGCCCGGCGGTCGCCGAACACCTCCAGGGCGTCGGCCAGGAACCGGTCGATGCGGTGGACGCTCTCATAGTAGACCAGGGTGTGGGGGCAGTCCCGGTCGGCCTCCAGAAAGCGCCTTCTGGCCCCGGGCTTGTGCGGCGGGAAGCCGCGGAACACGAAGGAGTGGACCGGGAGGCCGGAGAGGACCACGGCCATGTCCAGGGCCGAGGGCCCGGGGATCATGGTGACGGGGAACCCCGCGGCAACGGCCTTTTGCACTATTGTAAAGCCGGGGTCCGAAATACCCGGGGTGCCGCCGTCGCTGATCAGGGCCACCGCCCGCCCGGCCTCCAGCTCGGACATTATGCGGCGGCCGGCCCGCTCCTCGTTGTGATCGTGGAACGATATCAGGGGCTTGCCGATCCCGTAGTGGTTCAGCAGTACCATCGATTTCCTGGTGTCCTCGCAGGCGATGAGCTCGGCGGCCCTGAGGGTCTCCAGGGCCCGCAGGGTGATGTCCCCCAGGTTGCCGATGGGCGTGGCGACGAGGTAGAGCATATTTTCCTTTACCACAAAGACACCCTTCTATTCATCAGGGTAAACTCCGGCACAAAGAATCTTTATTGGCTGTTCATAGAAATCAACTTCGCGTCTTTGCGCCTTGGTGTGAAATACATCAAAGCCATCCGTTCTTCCTGTACCACCTGGCCGTCTCCGCCACCCCCCTTTCCAGGGAGTACTCGCAGGCGAAGCCGAAATCGCGCCGGGCGGCTTCAGCTGACACCGTCCAGTAGCGCTTCGACATCTCGGAGACCTTCTGCCGGGTGAACTGGGTGGGCTGGCGGGCGATGAAGGCTCCCGCCTCCGACAATACGGCCGAGAACCGGGCGAAGGGGATGGGGACGCGGAGCTTAAGCGGCCGCCTCCCGAGGTTTCCGGCGATCATGTCCGATATCTCCCGCCAGGAGTAGGCCCG
>DHHE01000214.1:10154-12087 GCA_002403115.1 bacterium UBP2_UBA4780
GGTCAGAGGCAGTTTGCCGGACAGCTTGGCCAGTTCCCGTTCCGCCAGCAGCTTGCTGCGGCCGTAGTCGGACACCGGCAGGCACTCGTCCAGCTCGCATTTGGGCCTGTCCAAACAAGGCGATGGGCCGACCGCGGCCTGGCTGGAGGAGAAGACGAACCGTTTGAGGCCGGGGGCAGACTGCATGGCGACCTCGGCCAGGCGACCGGTGGCCTCGGTGTTGGCGCGGTAGAACTCGGCCGGCCGGCCGGCCTTGACCGCCCCGGCGATGTGATAGATGTGATCGACGCCTGACACGGCCTTGGCGAGCGAATCCTCATCGTCATACGAACCCCGTAATATCCGGACATTCAGCCCCTCCAGCCAGCGGAGGTCGCTGGTTTTTCTGACCAAACAGCGTACAGCATAGCCCCTGGCCAGCAGCTCCTCGGCCAGGTGGCTGCCGATGAACCCGTTGGCCCCGGTGACCAGGGAACATTTCCCCCCCAAAAAGGCCACGTTCTGTGAAAAAATCGTTCCGGGTGATTGTTAGAGTACCAGTTTATATGAAAACAGCGAGAATGTCAACTTCTTTAACAGTCTTGGGAAAAAATAAATCCGACGTTCCGGGCAGCGCAACTATTAGGCATGCAACGGCTTGATGGAAAGCCCGAACATCCGGAAGCCGGGGGCCAGACAATTAAAGGCTTGACTTTTCAATAATTTATGGTAAATTTATATAGTATTTCATTATTTACACCGGTATCCACCTGCTTGGATAGCCTTTGAGAAGGTTTCTTTTATCGGATACATAGATCCAGCACCAAAAAGCCGGAAGCCCCTGAGGTTGTACTACCCCGTCGGAAGCGGATTGGCAGGCTTTCTCCGTTCAAAAAAAGGATGGCCGCCCGTAACCGATGCCAAGGCCTTGATAAAGGGGTGGTTGTTGCATTGCCGGTTCCTGTCCCATTTCGCCCTCAGCGAAAGGGACAAAGCCCTTGAGGACCTGGAAGGCTTATCGGCCTTGCCGGACTTGCCGAGGGCCCTGGAGTTGGAACATCTTTTTGACCTGTGCAACCTGGCCAACCAGTTCAGCCTGTGGGACAGGATATCCCGCCCATTGGAACGGCTGGAGCAATTGTCGAAGGAGACGGGGTACAGTTTGGGACTGGCCCAAGCTGGTTACTTCAGGGCGGCCCTGCTGATTAACGAGGGGAAGTACCAGGAGGCGGTCAAGCAATACCGGATAGCCCTTGATTCAGCACGCCGGGCCGGGAATGGAGATCTCGAGGCTGAGATACTGAACGACATCGGGTTCTGTCACCGGCGGATGGGTCAGGACGAACTGGGTGAGAGCTATTATGTCAGATCTCTGAGGCTAAGGGAAAAAACCGGCAATCTCCCCGGTATCGCCGAAAGCATGAACAACCTGGGGTTGCTTTGCCAAAACACGAAAAGGCCGAAAGAGGCCGAGGAATTCTTGACCAAGGCCCTCAAACTGGAGACGACCATCGGTGATAAAATGGGAGCCGGCTACACCCTGGTCAACCTCGGATACATTTTCACGGAAAAGAAATCCCGCCATCAAGCGGAAGAGCTTTTCCGCCGCGCTTTGGACATCAGGGCCGAAATCGGGGACAACTTGGGTTTAGGATACTGCTATCTGCAGCTGGCCCATATCGCGGAATACCAAGGACGGGCAGAGGAATTGCTGGAGAATTCCCACCGTTGTTTCAGCAGTGCCGGAGATTTGAACGGCCAGCTTCAGGCCAGGATGTCCCTGGCTGAGATCCTGCTAAAATCTGGAGATTCGGCCCGGGCGGCGGAGATCGCGCGCGCGCTGTCAGGAAGGATCGAGGCTTGTTCCGACGGACCGACACGCCGGCGCTATCATAGTTTGGTCGAAAAATGCCGGGAGGCCGTCCCTGATAAATGAAGAATCCGTCAGCATGAT
>DHHE01000065.1:0-1432 GCA_002403115.1 bacterium UBP2_UBA4780
CCGAGCTTGTCGAGGTACTGGCCGGCGTCTCGATACGCCCGCCGATGGTCGAGTGGCCGTTATCTCGATACGAACCGTTTACGGTTCTACTCGATAATCGGCTGTATCGAGACCAGGCGGGCACTCGACGTCCGGCCAACTCGATGACCGCTTGCAAAGCAGTTTTTGCCAAAGTTTAGTTAGTAGCCGACGGATCCCTGCTTTGGTTTCCGTGATTATCCCAACCAACAAGAGCTTTCAAGAGGTCGCCACCATGCGCGTCACTGCCCCCCGTCTTTCTGCCTTCCTCGCCGGGACCGCCGCCCTGGTAAAACGGATGCGCTGGTGGCAGAGGTTTTTGGCCGGGGCGCTGATCGTCGTCTTCCTGGCCGGCGGCCTCTCCCTGGTCCGCGCCCTGGCCAGGCCCAAGGCCGTCCTCAAGCTGGCCGCGGTCCAGCGCGGCGAACTGCACGTCGAGATCACCTCCAGCGGCACGCTACAGGCCCGCAACACGGTGGAGGTGGGCACCCAGGTCTCGGGGACCATCGCCAGAATCCAGGTTGATTTTAACAGCAGGGTGCGCCGGGGCCAGCTCCTGGCCCTGCTGGACACAACCTTCCTCCAGGCCAGCGTCCTGGACGCCCGGGCCACCCACCAGAAGGCCGAGGCCCAGCTGCTCCTGGCCCGCAACTCCCTCAAACGCTCCGAGGCCCTTTACCGGCAGCAGCTGATCTCCGAACTGGACTGGGAATCGGCCGAGGCCCAGTACTTGACGGCCCTGGCCTCCGAGACCAGCGCCCGGGCCCAGCTGGAACGGGCCCGCATCAACCTCTCCTACGCCCACGTCCGCTCGCCCATCGACGGCATCGTCATCTCCCGCAATATCGAGGTGGGCCAGACCGTGGCCGCCAGCCTCAACGCCCCCACCCTGTTCGTCATCGCCGACGACCTGGCCAAGATGCAGATCTCGGCCATGGTGGACGAGGGCGACATCGGCAAGGTGGCTGTCGGCCAGAAGGCCCTCTTCACCGTGGACGCCTACCCGGAGAGGAGTTTCCGGGGGACGGTCAGCAAGATCTACCTCCAGCCCACAACCGTGCAGAACGTGGTCAGCTACACCGCCATCGTCGAGCTGGACAACGCCGACCTGTCGCTGATGCCCGGGATGACGGCCAACGTCACCGTGATCACCAAGGAGCAGTCGGACGCCCTTCTGGTGCCGGTGGCGGCCCTGGGCTTCCAGCCGGCCGGGAAGGATCGGCCTTCGGCAAAACGGCCGGCCGGCGGAATGGTTACGGCGGCCGGCCAGCGCCCCGCCCGCCCCGACACCGCCGTCGCCGACTCTTCGCAGAGGCGCCGGGAGAATCCCGGGCAGAGGATTTTCGTCTCCGAGGGCCGCAGGCTGCGCCCCGTTAGGGTCCAGGTCCTGCTGAACAACGGCATCATGGCGGCC
>DHHE01000065.1:1615-2761 GCA_002403115.1 bacterium UBP2_UBA4780
TTCGTCGCCGTCATGGGGGCCTCGGGCTCCGGCAAATCCACCCTGATGAACATTCTGGGCTGCCTGGACGAGCCGGATTCGGGCACTTACCTTTTGGACGGCCAGGCGATGGGGGGGCTGGGACGGGACGAACTGGCCCTGATCCGGAACCGCCGGCTGGGCTTCGTGTTCCAGTCGTTCAACCTCTTGGCCCGCACCACCGCCCTGGAGAACGTCGAGCTTCCCCTGCTTTACGGCCCGCATCTTTCGATGGAGGAGATAAAGGAACGCTCCCTGGCCGCCCTCAGGGCCGTCGACCTGGAGCCCCGGGCCCGCCATTATCCCTCGCAGCTGTCCGGCGGGCAGCAGCAGCGGGTGGCCATCGCCCGGTCCATCGTCAACGATCCCAGGATCATCCTGGCCGACGAGCCCACCGGAAACCTGGACACCCGCACCAGCGTCGAGATCATGGCCCACTTCCAGTCGCTCAACGGCCGGGGCATCACCATCGTCCTGGTGACCCATGAGCCGGACATCGCCTCCTTCGCCAGGCGGACCGTGGTCTTCCGCGACGGGCGGATAGTGGAGGACCGGCAAATCCCCAGGCGCCGCCGGGCGGCCGAGGAGCTGGCCTCCCTGCCGCCACCGGAGGAGGACCGGCCGTGAGGACTTCCAGCACCTTCAAGATAGCCTTCCGCTCCATGTCGCGCAACAAGGTGCGGACCTTCCTGACCATGCTGGGCATCATCATCGGGGTGGCCTCGGTCATCGCCATGCTGGCCATCGGCCAGGGAGCCAAGAACGCGGTCCGCGACCAGATCTCCTCGCTGGGGGCCAACGTGGTGATGGTGATGCCGGGCGCCTTCTCCCCGGGGGGTGTCCGCCAGGAGGCCGGCTCCGCCTCGCGGCTCACCGAGAAGGACGCTGTCCTGATAAAGCTGCACTGTCCCTCGGTTCGCTACGCCTCGCCCCAGGTGCGCACCGTCACCCAGGTCAAGTATCTCAACCAGAACTGGCGGACCTCCATCCAGGGAGTCTATCCCGAGTTTTTAAGCATCCGCGACTGGCCGGTGGACCGGGGAGCGGCCTTCACCGAGTCCGAGCAGAGGACATCGGCCAAGATTTGCCTGCTGGGCGTCACGGTCGCCAGGAACCTGTTCGGCGAGA
>DHHE01000188.1 GCA_002403115.1 bacterium UBP2_UBA4780
GCCAGCGATCTTTGGCGGCAGAGCCCGGCGATGTGCCCCAGGATCTGCGACTGGTGGCCCAGGTCCAGGTGGTTGGCCGGCTCGTCCATCAGCAGGACCCGCGGCTCCTGGGCCAGGGCCCGGGCCAGCACCACCCGCTGGCGCTCCCCGCCGGACAGGGACCTCACGCTGCGGCCTTTGAATTGCCAGCAGTCGCAGGCGCGCATGGCCTCCTCGGCCGCGGCCATGTCCTGGGCGCCCTCGTCCTGCAGCGGGCCCAGATAGGGGCTCCGCCCCATCAGCACCACGTCCAGGGCGGAGAAGTCGAACGGGAAGAAATTATCCTGGAAGACCAATGCCACGGCCCGGGCCCTCTGCCGGGCGGAAAGCGACGAAAGGTCACTGCCCTCGAAACTGACCCGGCCCTCCCGGGGCGACAGGATGCCGGCCAGGCAGGAAAGCAGGGTGCTCTTGCCCGAGCCGTTTGGGCCGATGATGCCGCAAAGCTCGCCGGAGCGGATCTCCAGGCTGACGCCGTCCAGGGCCATCAGCTGGCCGTAGCTGTAGGCGACGCCGCTGGCGGCTATCATGACGCGGACCTCCGGCTGCGCCTGAGCAGGAGGACGAAGAAGGGGACGCCCAGCAGGGCCATGACCACGCCGATGGGCAGCTCCTGGGGGGCCAGGGTGCGGGCGGCGGAGTCGGCCAGCACCAGGAGGCTGGCGCCCAGCGCGGCCGACAGGGGGATGACCCGCCGGTTGTCAGGGCCGGCCAGCATCCGGGCCAGGTGCGGCACGATCAGGCCGACGAAACCGATGACCCCGCAGAGCGAGACCACCGCCGCCGCCACCAGGGCCACGGTGAAGAAGATCCGGCGCTTGAAGGCCTCCACCGCCACCCCCAGGCTCTGGGCCTGGGCCTCGCCCAGGGAGAACAGGTTGAGGCTGCGGCTCCAGAACCACAGGGCCGAGCAGCCGGCCAGGACCAGCGCCGAGGAGATCATGAACAGGTAGACATAGTCGCCGGTGAGCACCAGCGACAGGCTGCCCATCAGAAGCCAGAGGATCTCCTGCAGCTGCCGCCCGGCCAGGACCATCATCAGCATGATCAGGCCGGAGAGGAAGGCGTTGACCACCATGCCGGCCAGGATGACGGTCTCGGCAGACAGCCGGCCGCCCACCCGGGCCAAGCGGTAGACGAAGAAGATGACGCCCAGGGCGAAGGCCATGGCCAGCAGGGGGGCGGCCAGGGAGCCCAAAAAGGTCCGGGACAGGTTCAGCAATATGGCCAGGGCCGCGCCGCAGGCGGCTCCGCCGGCCACGCCCAGAAGATAGGGCTCGGCCAGGGGGTTGCCCAGCACCGCCTGCAGGGCGGCCCCGGAGCAGGCCAGGCCGATGCCGGCCACGATGCCCAGCAAAACCCGGGGCAGGCGGATGGCCATGATCTCGGGCCCGACCCCGAAGCCGAATCCCCCCGGGCCCACGGCCAGCCCCAGGGCGGCCGAGCCTGCCAGCAGCAGCAGGGAGAGCCAGGCGCGGCTACTTCTCATCGGGATACAGGGCCTGGTGCAGCATCAGGGCGGCCTCGGCCAGACGGGGGCCGGGGCGCATCAAGAGGTCGAGGTCCAGCCCGGAGACGATCCGGCCGTTTCGCACCGCCGGGATGGACGACCATCCCAGACGGCGGCGGACGTCCTGGGGCGTGGTCCCGGGGTGCAGGACCAGGATGACGTCGGGGCGCTGGCGGGCCACCAGCTCGGGGTTGACGGCGGCGTAGGTTCCAGGCATATCCCCGGCGATGTTGACGCCGCCGGCCAGGGCGATCAGCTGGCCCAGGAAGCTTTGGTCGCTTCCGGTCATCAGGGGCCGGTCCGATATCTCGGCGAACACCCGCGGGCGTTTCCCGGGAGCGATGGTATCCAACATGGGCCGCAGCGAGTCGAGCCGGGCGCGCAGCAGGGCGGCCATGGAATCGGCCTGCGGGGAACGGCCGAGGATTTTGCCCAGCAGGGAGATTTCACCCATCACGTCCTCGACGCTCTCCGAGCGGAAGGCGGCCGAGGGGATGCCCAGGGCCTTGAGCCTGTCTATCATGGGAGACCTCTCGGTGCCGACCAGGATCACCAGATCCGGCTTCAGGGAGACTATCCGCTCCCAGCCGGGGGCGGAGTAGTCGCCGACCTTGGGCTTGTTCCCGGCCTGGGGCGGATGGTTGCACCAGGCGGTGACCCCCACCAGCCTGTCCTGGCCCCCGAGGGCGTAGGTCATCTCGGTGAGGCTGGGGGCGAAGGAGATGATCCTCTCCGGCGGTGCGGGCAGGACCACCCGGCGGCCCAGGCCGTCGCTGAAACCCACGGCCCCGGATGCGGACGGGCCGTGCGGTTGGCAGGAGAGAAAAGCCAGCGCCATCAGCAGGCCGGAGATGTTGAGGATTCGAAGCATGAGGCAGCGTGATAACAGGGGTTACTTATAAGTCCATAATAGTATAGGCAATAATATATTCCCCCTGTTACTTTCTGTTATGTAAAGTGT
>DHHE01000233.1:0-202 GCA_002403115.1 bacterium UBP2_UBA4780
AGGGGCATATTTCACCAATATTCAATGAGTATATTGCCGGCAATCATGCTTGACAGGCTATAGTTGCCGTGCTAATATAATTATAATGCAGGGAATATAAAAGTAACTGTTCGCGAGTTGCCGCGTGTATCCGTCGGCAGGGGAATGTTCGCACGCGCGCTGGTTCGCGTTCGTGAACAATGCCGCCGGAGCTTTCGCTGAC
>DHHE01000233.1:331-3827 GCA_002403115.1 bacterium UBP2_UBA4780
GTCAAACCCAAAATCATGGATTCTATGCTTGGTTTCGCTGCTGGCGTCATGATTGCCGCAAGCTTCTGGTCGTTACTCGCGCCGGGCATAGAAATGGCCCAAGAGATGGGCCATATCCCTTGGCTGACAGCCGTGATCGGATTCATGGGTGGTGGGCTTTTCATGAGGCTGATGGATTCCGTCCTCCCGCATATTCATCTTGGCCTGTCTATCGAACAAAGTGAAGGGATAAAGACGTCCTGGCAGCGAAGCACGCTGCTGGTAATTGCGATTACTCTGCATAATATCCCCGAAGGTCTTGCGGTCGGCGTAGCTTTCGGGGCCGCGGCGGCCAATCTTTCTTCTGCCACGATCGGTGGCGCCATTGCGTTGGCGGTCGGAATCGGCCTCCAGAATTTCCCGGAAGGAGCCGCCGTATCATTACCGTTGAGAAGAGAAGGAATGGGTCGGACCAAGAGCTTTCTTATGGGCCAGGCATCGGGCATGGTTGAACCGATTGCAGGAGTGCTTGGGGCAGCATTCGTGCTGAACATGCAGAACATTCTTCCCTATGCGCTTTGCTTCGCTGCCGGAGCAATGATATTTGTGGTGGTGGAGGAACTTATCCCCGAATCTCAGCGGAACGAGGCAAACATTGATCAGGTAACCATGGCAACAATGGCAGGATTTGCGGTGATGATGATCCTCGATGTGGCGCTGGGCTGATTGAACTGGAGCTGAAATTAACACAAAAACAAACAACAAATAGATGCTGCGGACGGAATACAAACGTTGACCTTTACGTTGGGCGATAAAATGGAAAAAGGGAAAGAGAGGAGGTGAAGAACATGCCAAACAAAAACGGAAAAGGGCCGAAGGGTCGAGGGTCGCGTGATGGACACGGCGGCGGAAAAGGGAAAGGAACAAGCAAACCCGCTGGTGCGAAGAAAGGCGGGAAGAAGGGCGGCTGCTAAACGCCGAACCTCCGCCTCTATCTGACCAGAAAGGCGTGCGGACACGCCTTTCTGGTCCGGTCAGGCGTGACGTTCGAAAGAAGCCCCGCTTATGGCGGGGCTTCTGCAATCGCTCGATAACGGCTCATCTTACACGAGCCAGCTCGCGGGCGATAGGGATATCCGCCGGGGAAAGATCGTATTCCAACAGCTTTCCCAGGGGCACCCATTCCACTAGGTCGTGGTCCGTTGGGCTGAAATCGGACGACTCCAGCTCGGCCTGCACCGCCACCAGCATGATGGACCCTTCGGGATAGCGGTACTCGTTCCTGGCCACCACCGGTCCGGCCTTGGCCCGGACGCCCAGCTCTTCCCTGAGTTCCCGGATTAGGGCCTGCTGGGGCGTCTCCCCGTCCTTGACCGTCCCTCCGGGGAACTCCCACAGCCCGGCGTTGCTCTCCCCGGGCCTGCGGCGGGCCAGGAGCACCTTTCCGTCCCTTACGGCTATGGCGGCAACCACCGTCTTCATATTGGAAGTCTACGATGCTTCTATCTATAAGGAAACCAGGAAAGCAGGAATATATGAAGGATCAAAAGACTAGGCTGACTTCCTTTATCTGACCTGGTTTAAACGTTCTCCAACAACGATTGCCACAAGTTCATTGTCAGATAGACCCGGAGAGGACATATTCGGCCAGGCCGGCCACTACCCTCGCCATTTTAGCGTAATCCAGGGTCTCCGGAGTATCACCGGCTTCGTGGTAATTGGGGTTGCGGAAGAAGGCGGTGTCGGTGATCATCACCGCCTTGTAGCCCGCCTTCCAGAAGTTGCGGTGGTCGGAGAAGGCCAGCCCGGGCAGTTTCCTGGGGCCGGCCAGGGTGCGGCAGGAGACCCGCTTCTTCAGCGCTTTACATATCGGGCCCAGGAACCGCCTGCTGCCGAAATCGCTTACAACGGCGATGAAGTTGCCGCGGGACGGGTAGAAAGGTTTGAGAAGCGCTGTCGGATAGCGCTGCGAGCCCTTTTCCTCGGTGTAATAACCGATCATCTCCAGGCAGATCATCAGCCGGACGTCGGCGGACTGGTCCCTCAGGGACTTGGCGTGGATCCAGCTCCCCATCAGCTCGGTGCCGAAGTACGGCGGCTCCTCGTTGGCGTAGACGGCGAATTGGATCTGGTAATCGAGCGAATCCCGGTGCNNGATGAACGATGCGGGCCAGCTCCAGCAGCCCGGCCACGGCCGAGGCGTTGTCGTCGGCGCCCGGGGTCTGGCCGCAGACGTCGTAGTGGGCGCCCACCACCAGGATGCGGCCGTGCTGGGGGTTGACCACGGCCAGGACGTTGGCGAAGCTGTCACCGCCGGCCTCGAACTCCTGCCTGGACGGGGACAGGCCCATGCCGGCCAGCTTCTGCTCGATGTAGTCCCGGGCCTTCTCCAGGGAACCCGGGTTCTGGCTGCTGCGCGGCGGGTCCAGCGAGGCCAGGAACCCGACGTGGGCCCGGAGGGAGTCGGCGGAGACGGAAAAATCCATGGGGTGCGTCGTTGTTGTTTTTTTAGGAAAGGAAAGCGCGGAGACGGCCAAAAGCGAGCAAGCGATCATGCTTTTCATGGGTTTCCTTTTCTGACGGGCGTTGTCGATAATTATAGTTATTATGAAGGTAAAATACAACACATTTCGTCAGACAGGTCATTCCCCTCGGCTTGGGATAACCGGATGTTGCCGCCCCCTTGAAATGAGGTGAAAACGGGGTTATATTGTATCATAAACGTAAAGGTGATGCTGGGCGCTAGTCATCCTTCGACAAGCTCGGGATGACGGACTTACGCAACGAGTCATGCTGAGCAGGGTCGAAGCATGGCCGCTTTCAGAGGAATAAACGTTTATGTTTTTAGTTGCCACTGCCACAATGTTGACAGCCCTGGTGCTCTTTGGCGCAACTGCCCGGACAGCAGAAAAGGGGGGAAAGAAAGCCATGCCGGAGACCAAACAAGCCTACTTCGCAGGCGGCTGCTTCTGGTGCCTGGAGCATCCGTTCGACACCATTCCGGGCGTGACCGAGGTGATGCCGGGCTACGGCGGGGGGAAGACGAAGAACCCGACCTACCAGGAGGTCTGCAGCGGAAAGACCGGACACTTCGAGATGGTCAGGATGACCTATGATCCAGCGAAGGTCTCGTTCCGGAGGCTGGTCGATGTCTTCTGGCGGCAGATAGACCCCACCGACGCCGGCGGCCAGTTCGCCGACCGGGGCAGCCAGTACCAGGCGGCCATTTTCTACCAGAACCAGGGGGAAAAAGATCAGGCCGAGGGCTCCAAGAAAGCGATGGAGCGGTCGGGAAAATTCTCCAAGCCGATCGCCGTGAAAATATTGCCCTTTACGAACTTCTTTCCGGCCGAGGAGCACCACCGGCAGTATTATAAAACCTGCCCGGCCCAGTACCAGAGGTACCGGACATTCTCCGGCCGCGCCGACTTCCTCGAGCGCACCTGGGGAGACGGCTCCACGGCACCGCTCGGAAAACACGGGAAGTACGCAAAGCCGGACAGAAAGGAGCTGAAAA
>DHHE01000233.1:3901-8372 GCA_002403115.1 bacterium UBP2_UBA4780
TCGACGCGGGCTGCGGCTGGCCCAGCTTCACCAAGCCGCTGGATTCATCGTTGTTCGAGGAGAAGAGAGACGGCTCCCACGGGATGCGCCGAACCGAGGTCCGGAGCAAGGCCGGGGACGCCCATCTGGGGCACGTCTTCGAGGACGGTCCCAAGCCGACCGGCCTGCGCTACTGCATCAACTCGGCCGCGTTGCGGTTCATCCCCAAAGAGGAGATGGAGAGGGAGGGCTACGGGGAGTACCTGAAGCTTTTCGACGGGCCAAAGTGAATGCGCGTCGATCGCATTGACGGGCCGCTTTCGGGCGGCCCGCTCGTTTTGGGTTGACAATCAAACCGGCATGGCATAAGATATCCCTTGAACTGCTAGCGAGGTCATATGGCAAGATACCTGCTCTGCATCCTTATGCTGCCGTCAATAGTCCTGGCCCGGCACGTCACCATCGCGGACAGCGGCACCTATTACCACGTGGTCTGCGACCTGGCCTCGGCCGGGTCGCGCCACCAGATGGGCCTGGAGCTGGGCCAGCAGATAGCCGCGGCCGCGCCCGAGTTCGGGACCCTGGTCGACTCCTACCTGGCCGAGCGTTCTGGGAGCAACTCCACATACAATGCCTGGATTGCCCGGATGGGGGACATATGGCCCCAGGTACCCCAGGAGTTCCGGGACGAGATCGACGGCATGACCGAGGGGGTGGCCGCCGAGACGATGAACGTCCGGGGCGACGGAAAGCTTTCCCGCGACGAGATCAGGCTTTTGAACCTTTTTCCGGACTGCGCCCGCACCAGCCAGTGCGCCGGGCTGACGGTTTTCGGGGCAGGATCGGCCAGCGGCAGTCCGATGACCGCCAGGGTGCTCGACTGGCATTCCGGCAACCAGAACCAGCTGGGCCAGGTCCAGGCGGCGACCTTCATCAGGAACGGCAGCCAGTCGGTATGCCTGGTGGGCCATTTGGGGTTCATGGGGGCGGTGACGGGTTTCAACGAGGACGGTCTTTTCGCCGGGATACTGGACTCGCCCACCGGCGCCGCCTACTCATCGTCCGGCAAGCGCTCCTATGCCATGGACATCAGGAAGTCCCTGGAGAACTTCGGGGACATGGACTCGGCCGCGGCCTGGCTGGCCGACACCTCCAGGCACTATGCCTACAACCACCTGGTGCTGATGTCAGACCGGAACGGCGGAGGCGTGTTGGAGAACAACTTCTCCGGCTCGGGGACGGCCATGCGGCGGGCGCTGCGCCGCGACTCCTCGGGGCTGAACCCGGGCGTCGAATGGGAACATCCCGGGGCGGTGGCCGCGGTCAACTCCTTCGTGCTGGCCGGCAACCACGACAACCACACCGGGGTGCAGTTCAACACCGGGCGCTGGGCCAGCTTCCGAAGCCAGCTGGGCGCCTTCGGGCAAGTGGACTGGGAGGAGCTCAAGCTCGTCGCCGGCTTCGACAACGGCAACGGCCCGGGCTACGAGTACACGGACATCTACAACGCCGGCAACCACCAGATCGTCTGCTTCCGGCCGGATTCCATGATCCTCGAGGTCGCCTTCAAGCCCAAGTCGGGGGTGCTTCCGGACGACCCCATCTTCCAGCGGGTGCCGGCCAGCTTCGACAGCTCCTCCGGGGTGGGAGGCCGGGCAGTCCCGGAACCGGCCGGGAGAAGCAGACTTCTGGTGTATCCGAATCCCTGCCGGGACCGGGTGCGGATTTTTCTGGAGGGCACGGGGGCGGGCGCCACGGACGTCCGAGTGTACGATGTCTCGGGGAGAAGGGCGGGCTCATTGCGGCATCCGTCGGCCTCGGCCTGCCTGGCTGTTATCGAGATGTATGTCGGGCATCTTTCCCCGGGGGTGTATTTCGTCGTGTCAACGGACGGCAACGCGCGGCGAGCGGTTAAAATAGTCAAAACGGAGTAAAACGGCATGAAGCTTCCCGGCCAAAAAACCAAGATCGTGGCCACCCTAGGCCCGGCCTCGGCCAACGAGAGGACCCTGGCGGCCATGGCCCGGGCCGGCCTGTCCGTGGTAAGGCTCAACATGTCGCATGGAAGCCTGGAAAGCCACGCCCAGAACATCCGTCTGGTGCGAAGGGTGGCGGAGAGGCTGAAAAAGCCCCTCTCCATCCTGATGGACCTGCCCGGGCCCAAGATCCGGCTGGGGAAACTGGCCCAGGAGCCGATCAGCCTAAAGCGCGGGGAAGAGATCGTCTTCACCACCAGAAGCCGGGAGGCCGGCCAGGGGGTCATCCCGGTGGACTTCAAGCGACTGCCGCAGAGCGTCAAGCCGGGGGGCTTGATCTACTTAAACGACGGCTTCATCCAGCTGAAGGTGCTTTCGGTGCGCGGACCGCAGGTGAGGTGCCGGGTGCTGGTGGGCGGCCAGACCCGGTCCCGCAAGGGCATGAACCTGCCCGGGTCCAAAGTGCTGGCCGGGGCGGTCACCAAACGGGACCTGGAGTTCGTTGATTTCGGCCTGAAGCACGGGGTGGTGATATTCGGGGTCTCCTTCGTCGAGGATGCCGAGGACATCAGGAGGCTCAAGAGCCACTGCCGCCGGTCGGGCAAAACCGTCTACGCCGTGGCCAAGATCGAGCGGCCGGAGGCGGTGGCCAACCTGGGGGGGATATTGAAGGAGGCCGACGCGGTGATGGTGGCCAGGGGCGACCTGGGGGTGGAGATCCCAATCCACCGGGTGCCGGTGGTCCAGAAGGAGATAGTGCGCCAGGCCAACGTGGCCGGACGGCCGGTGATAACCGCCACCCAGATGCTGTTGTCCATGGTGGACAGCATCCGCCCCACCCGGGCCGAGGCCGCCGACGTGGCCAACGCCATCATGGACGGCACCGACGCGGTGATGCTTTCCGAGGAGACGGCGGTGGGCAGGTATCCGGTGCGGGCGGTGGCCATGATGGCCGCCATCGCCCGCGACGCCGAAGGGCACCGGGAGCAGGGGCTGTCGGCCGGCGAGGTGGAGACCGCGCTCAGGGAGGCGGCCGGCCACGATGGCATCTCCATCGAGGACGCGGTGTCGCTGGCCGCGGTCGAGATGCAGAAGTCCCTCGACATCGGCTGCATCCTGGCGCCGACCCGGACCGGCAGCACGCCGCGGCGCATCTCCCGGCTCAAGCCCAAGGCCTGGGTGCTGGGTCTATCCGCCAGCCCGGAGATCAGGGAGTTCATGCAGCTCTCCTATGGCGTGCATCCGGTGCGCTTTCAGACGCGCAAAACTGGCGGGGTCTCGGAGATGGCGAATGATGCCGTCAGGTTGGGAGCGGTCCGGAAGGGGCGGAGGGTTCTGCTGGCCGAGGGTTCGGCGGGCGGGACGACCGACATCCTGCGGGTGATAGCGCCGTAGCTTCCGGGAAACCGGAAGCAATGAAGAGGCCGTGGGGAAATGTCCCCACGGCCTCTCTGTAGTCGACGCCGTCACTTCCCCGCCATCACCAGGGGCAGGTCCTGCTCCACCGTCGTCGTCGGCTGGATGTTGAACTTGTCCACCAGGATCTTCAGCACGTTGGGCGAGACGAAGGCCGGCAGGGTCGGCCCCAGGTGGATGTTCCTGACGCCCAGGGCCAGCAGCGAAAGGAGTATCAGGGCCGCCTTTTGCTCGTACCAGGCGATGTCGAACGACAGCGGCAGCTGGTTCACGTCTTTGAGTTCAAAAGCGTCCTTGAGGGCCAAAGCGACCATCACCAGGGAGTAGCTGTCGTTGCACTGGCCGGCGTCCAGCACCCGGGGGATGCCGCCGATGTCGCCCAGGTCGAGGCCGTTGTACCGGTACTTGGCGCAGCCGGCGGTGAGGATCACCGTGTCCTTGGGCAGCGCCTTGGCGAAGTCGGTGAAGTATTCACGCGTCTTGTGGCGCCCGTCGCAGCCGGCCATGACCACGAATCGCTTGATGGCGCCGCTCTTGACGGCCGCCACCACCTTGTCGGCCAGTGCCAGCACCTGGTTGCGGGCGAAGCCGATGGTGAGCTTGCCGTCGGCGATCTTCTCGGGCGCCTTGCAGGATTTGGCCCTGGCGATCACGGCCGAGAAGTCCTTTTGCTTGTCCGGCTCGCGGTCCGATATATGGGCCACGCCGGGGTAGCCGACCACGCCGGTGGTGAAAAGGCGGTCCTTGTACGAGTCCTTTGGCGGCACCAGGCAGTTCGAGGTCATCAAAACGGCCCCGCCGAACTTCTCGAACTCCTCGGGCTGGTGCCACCAGGAGCTGCCGTAGTTGCCGCGCAGGTGGGGGAACTTCTTGAAGAAGGGGTAGGCGTGGGCCGGCAGCATCTCGCCGTGGGTGTAGACGTCGATTCCGCTGTTCTTGGTCTGTTCCAGGATGTCACGCAGGTCGGCCAGATCGTGTCCGGAAAGAAGTATGCCCGGCTTGTCCCCCGGTTCGAGGTTGACCTGGGTGACCTCGGGGTGTCCGAACTGCTCGGTGTTGGCCTTGTCCAGCAGGGCCATCACCTTGACGCCGGCGTGGCC
>DHHE01000005.1 GCA_002403115.1 bacterium UBP2_UBA4780
GGTCGACCACCATCCGGAAGGGCTTGGGCTCGGGCTGCACCGAGGCCACCCGCACCCCGATCGAGGTCACCGCCGCCGCCTCTGTCCCCTCCTCGTTTACCTCCACCACCGTCTTGTGCAGCACTTCGTCGATTGACAGCCCCTCCGGCGACATGCCCGAAAAGTCGGCCGAGTTCCCGAAGGCCGGGCCCATGCCCAGTTTGTCCAGAACCGGCACCAGGTCCCGGAAATAGTCGGCCTTGAAGCGAGGCAGCTCCACTCGGCCCTTTGTTTTCCGGAACCCGGATAGCCAGGCGCTCCAGTTTTCGACGGTGGCCGACCTGAGGAATCCTCCCAGCCCGTCCTTTCTGTCCGGCAAAAAGACGTACATGGCGAACCGGCCCGAGCCGTACGGCAGGCGCGCCGCCTGGAAGTTTTCGCCCCTGAGGTGCTGGTACTCCCCGTCCTGGCGCATGAACGGCATTTTTTTCGATCCCCCGCCGGGCAGGAAGAAATCCTGGTCCCGGGTCAGCGCCTTGTCGAACTTCGCCTGCCATCTGCCCTTGAAATAGACGGCGTTGATCAGGTACAGGACGGCGTCGGACGGGATGCGCTCGATTATCCTGTCGATCTTGCCGCCGGTCTTCTCCTTGACCCAGCCGTTGATGGTGCGCAAAGCCTGGGGGCTCCTGAAGTCCAGGGCCTCGGCCCGTCCGTCGAAATATTTTTCGACCGCTGCCTTGAACTCGGGCTTGAGCTCCAGGCCCTGCCGCGACCACAGCGAGTTGGCGATGTCGAACCGCACCATGGTGTCGGCCGAGGCCAGGCCGGCCTTGAGACCCAGGCTGGATACCATCACCCCCTGCGGATCCGACCCGCCGATGTGCATGGTGCCGGCCATGGCCGCGGCCGTCCCGCCCCGGGCCCCGCTCCAGGCCATGCACAGGGCGGTGTGGATGCTGTAGGGCGAGATGAAGACGTTCTCGCCGGGCGCCTTTTTGGCGAGCTCGGCCAGCAGGTCGAACCCCAGCCGGTTGGCGGCCCGGGAAAGGTCGGCAGGCTGGACGGCTTCCGCCGTTTGAGTCGAGCTTGTTTGGATATCCGGCTGCTTCTCCGGCCGCTTGCCCAGAGCGAGGGCCTGTGAGGCGACAGCTGCCAGTACTATTATTAAATAGCGCATATGCGTAATAGACTATTGGGTTTTAGCTTTAACCTAACCCTTACACCCCTTCCCTCGAGGGAAGGGGACGGGGGTTAGGACCTTATCACCTTCAATAGCTCCCCGCTCTTTTCATCCAGCAGCTTCTTGTCGCGCGCCTCCACATTGAGCCGCAGCAGCGGTTCGGTGTTGGACGGCCGGACGTTGGCCCACCAGTCCGGGTAGGAGACGGTCAGCCCGTCAAGCTTGTCCAGCTCGGCGCCCTGCTTCGAGTAGATGGCCTCGAGTTCCTGGAGCTTCTTCGGGATGTCGCTTACCGTGCTGTTGGTCTCGGGAATGCGGAAGTAGGGATCGACCTCGGCCACCAGGGCCGACAGCGGCTTGTTCTCCTCGGACAGCAGCTGCCAGCACACCAGGAAGGCCAGCAGGCCGGAGTCGGCGAACCAGAAGTCCCGGAAGTAGAAGTGCCCCGAGTGCTCGCCGCCGAAGACCGCGTTGCGCTCCCGCATCAGGGGCTTGATCAGGGCGTGGCCCACCCGGCTGCGCACCGCCACGCCCCCGTGCTTCTCCACCGTCTCCCTGACGCAGCGCGAACAGATGGCGTTGTATATTATGGTGGAGCCCGGGTGCTTAGTGAGCAGGGACTTGGCCACCAGGGCCGCCACGTCCGAGCCGGCCAGGGCGGAACCCTTCTCGTCTATCAGGAACATGCGGTCGGCGTCGCCGTCGAAGGCCACCCCGAAGTCGCAGCCCTTCTCCAGCACGGTTTTCTGGAGATCGGCGATGTTCTCCGGCTCGATGGGGCTGGCCGGATGGTTGGGAAATCTGCCGTCCAGCTCGAAGTAAAGCCTCACCAGCTCGCCCGGAAGGCGCTGGAAGATCGGGGGCACGGTCAGCCCGGCCATGCCGTTGCCCGCGTCCACCGCTATCTTGTAGCCCCAGATCTTTTTCGCGTCCACGAACGACAGGCAGAAGTCGATGTAGGCCAGCTCGGTGTCCTGCTCGGCGATCTTGCCGGCCTTGGCTGGTTTCTCGAGCTTGCCCCCGGCTATCAAATCCCGGATCTGGAACAGGCCCTCCTCGCCCGAGAGCGGCACCGCGTCCTTTTTGCAGATCTTGAGCCCATTGTACTCCTTGGGATTGTGGCTGGCGGTGATCATCACCCCGGCCGGGTAGCCGTACTTGCCGACTGCGAAGTAGAGCCCGTCGGTCGAGGTCAGCCCCAGGTCCACCACGTCGGCACCCTGCATGGTGATTCCCTCGGCCAACGCCTTGAATACCGGCCCCGAGGACTCCCTCATGTCGCGGCCCACCGCCACCCGGTCGCAGCCCAGGTATTGGACCAGGGCCCGGCCGATGTCCCGGGCCGCGGCCTCGTCCAGGTCGGCGGGGTAGATGCCCCGGATGTCGTAGGCCTTGAAGATCTTGGGATTGATGGGCATGTCAGCTCCTGTTTAATATACTATATATTTATTGTTTCATTTCCGACCCTACCTGACCAGCGTCATGCGCATTGACCGTCCCTCTCCCCCTGCCTCCAAACGGCAAACATAGACCCCGGCCGCCACTCTGGTGCCTTTGTCGTCACACCCGTTCCAGGTGACAGACCCCACCCAACCCTCCCCTCCTCCTTCGCATTCGCTGCGGCGGACAGGTCGAGGGGAGGGGCTCAGGGGTGGGGTCAGATTTTTTACGCACCGCCCCGCCAGGTTGTAGATCTTCAGGCTGACCGGCCCTTCATTTGTTAGCTGGTATCTGATGGTTGTTGTCCGACTGAAGGGATTGGGAACATTCGGCAGAAGCCTGGTAGTCGGCGGGTCCCCGAGCGGACCTGTGAAGAGCGAAGTCGAATCGGTCGAGGGGCCCGCGG
>DHHE01000151.1:0-8820 GCA_002403115.1 bacterium UBP2_UBA4780
GCCCCTGTTTTTCCAGGGGCTTTTTTGTTATAATTACAATAAGCTTTTCCCGCGAAAGACACGAAACGACTCCAAAATCGTCAATCTGATCCAGCAGGTCAGTTTTCGCGTATTTTGCAGGTTTCGCGGGCAGGAAAGAATCGATTCATGCTCTCAAGGGCCTACGACAAGCTTTTCGGCTTCTACCGCGAGTTCCAGCCCGCCCAGCGCCGGGCCTACTGGCTTTTGGTCGTAGCCTCGGCCTTCGACGGCGTCACCCAGGGTGTGTTCCTGCTCCAGGAGACCATCGCCAAACGGTCGCTTTCGGCCACCGATTTCCAGATCTCCCTCATCGGCCTGATCGCCAACTCCACCATGCTGCTGGCCGCCCTGGTGGCGGTTCTGTTCTCCAACCGCAGCAAGAAGTGGCTGCTGGTGCTCGGCCTGGCCTTCGGCCGGCTGATATTCCTGGGGTCGTTCCTGATCGATTCCAGCGGACTCTTCCTGGCATTCCTCTTCCTCTACCACGCGCTGTTCGCGGTGCAGACCCCCATCCTCAACTCGTTCTTCCAGTCGCACATCGGCAGCAGGCGGGGCCAGGCCTTCGCCGTCACCCGGATGGCCCTGATGGCCCTGTCCATAATCAGCGCCCTGACGGTGGGCGCCCTGCTGGACGCCGACCCGAAATTGTTCCCCTGGCTGCTGTCGGCGGTGGCCCTGTCCGGGACCGTCACCTACGCCATCTTCATCAACCTGGATGCGGGTATCGACTACCGGTCCCGGGCGGCCGGGTCGCTGAGGAACGCGCTGGCCGGCTTCCGGACCATGCTGGCCAACCGGGAGTTCCTGATGTTCGAGACGGTTTTCATGACCTACGGGATGGCCTTCATGCTGATGGTGCCGGCGGTTCCCCTGATGCTGCTGAACGTGCTGGGCTTCTCCTTCTTCCAGATGGCCCAGGCCACCGGGCTTTACGCCCAGGCGTTGATCATGGTGCTGCTGCCCCTGGCCGGGCTGGTCTACGACCGGATCGACATCTGGCGGCTGTGGACGGCCTCGCTGGCCCTGCTGCTGGGCTACCCGCTGCTGATGATGGCCGCCTACTTCGGCCGCAGCCCGGCCCTGGCCTACTCCTCGCTGGTCTTCTACTCCCTGGGGGTGACCGGAGTGCTGGTGCTGTGGAACCTGGGATCTCTCCGCTTCGCCGGACAGGGCGATTCCCTGATATACCAGGGGTTCCACGTCACCCTCACCGGCATCCGCGGCCTGGCCGGCCCGCTGTTGGGGTACCTGCTCATCTCCCGGGTGGGTTTCCCGGCGGTGTTCCTCGCCTCGGCCGGCCTGTTGCTCCTGGCCGGTGCCATGAGCGTCCTTTGCCAGCGCCGCCAGCGGGCTGGCTCCTCCTGCGCCCTGCCCGGCCTGCCGTATCTCGGGATATCCAGGAGGCGTTAGGATGTCGCGGACAAGGGGGAAGGCGCAATCACCGGTCCCGGTGATCGGCATCACCGGCGGGGCCGGCTCGGGCAAGAGCGCGGTGGCCCAGATATTCCGCCAACGGGGCGCCAGGGTGGTGGACGCCGACCGCCTGGGACACCGGCTGTTGCGCCGGGGTTCCCGATGCTACGTAAAGATAGTAAAGGCCTTCGGCCCCGGCATTCTCAGCCGCCGGGGGACGATCGACCGGCGCCGCCTGGGCGACCTGGTGTTCTCCGGCTCCCGGAAGTGGAGGAGGCTAAACCGCATCGTGCATCCGGAGCTGGTGCGGCAAGTCAAAACTCGAATATCAAGGCTCAAAAGGAGCGGGGACGGGCCGGTGGTGGTGGACGCGGCGCTGCTGGCCGACTGGGGGCTTCATAGGGGGATGGACTGGACGATAGTGGTGGAGGCGCCGGTCGGGATTCGGCTGAAAAGACTTGAGGGCAAGGGCGTTTCCCGGACGAAAGCCCGCGGCATCATGGCCGCCCAGATGACGGCCGGGCGGCTGCGCCGGCTGGCCGGCGAGGTGATTGACAACGCGGGGACCAGGTCAGCCCTCAAGCGCAGGGCCGGCGCCGCCTGGTCGCGGATCGCGAAAATGGTTGCAAAGAAGCCGGCGATGTTATAGAATTAGGCAAATGCGAGGAGATAAAAATGACGACAAGCGAGCTGCGCGAGCAGTGCCAGATAGCCGACGAGAACCTGCGCAACCTGCGGAGGTATCTTTGACCTAGAAAGGCAGGAAAAGGAGCTGGCCGAGTACGAGGCCAGGATGGCGGCCCCGGACTTCTGGAACGACAACGTCCGGGCCAAGGAGGTCATAGCCGAGGCCAACCGGCGCCGGGACTGGGTCGACGCTTGGCAACAGCTGCGCAAGTCCTGCGACGACTCCCTGGGGCTGCTGGAACTGGTGGAGGAGGGCGACAGTGAGTCGCTGGGGGAGATCGGGTCCGACCTGGCCCGGCTGGACCAGGGGATCGAATCCCTGGAGTTCCGCCACATGCTGCGGGGCGAGGACGACGCCCGCGGCGCCATCATGACCGTCCACCCCGGGGCCGGCGGCACCGAGAGCCAGGACTGGGCCCAGATGCTGATGCGGATGTACACCCGGTGGATGGAGCGCAGCGGCTACACCTACAAGGTCATCGAACTGCAGCCTGGCGAGGAAGCGGGGCTGAAGAGCGCCACCATCGAGGTTTCCGGGAAGTACGCCTTCGGCTACCTCAAGGCCGAGATCGGCGTCCACCGGCTGGTGCGCATCTCGCCCTTCGACGCCAACAAGCGGCGCCACACCTCTTTCGCCTCCATCTTCGTCTACCCGGAGATCGAGGACGAGATCAAGGTGGAGATCAACGAGGCCGACCTGCGGATCGACGTCTACCGGGCGGGCTCGGCCGGGGGGCAGAACGTCAACAAGCTGGAGACGGCCATCCGCATCGTCCACATCCCCACCGGCATCGTCGTCTGCTCCCAGAACGAGCGCTCCCAGCACCAGAACCGGCTCAACGCCTACAAGGTGCTGCGCTCACGGCTCTACCAGCACCACCGGGCCGAGGAGGAGAAGAAGAAGCAGGCCCTGGAGGCCACCAAGGCCGACATCGCCTGGGGCAGCCAGATCCGCTCCTACGTCTTCCAACCCTACTCCCTGGTCAAGGACCACCGCACCGGGGAGGAGACCGGCGACGTCCAGGCGGTGATGGACGGGGAGCTGGACGCCTTCATCCAGGCCTACCTAAAGCGGGGCGCCCAGCCGGTGAGGAACGCGGAGAAGCAAGAGAAGCCATAGGCCGGCGACCCCGGCCAGGGACCGATCACTGAATGCACACCATCCGGCACCAGACCGGTCAACCCGACAAAACAAACCACAAGGAGGAACGCCCATGTTAGCAGCCTACGAGCTCATCAACTGCAGCGCCGGAGCCTCGGAGAGGGTGGCCGCGGCCCTGCGCCGGATCAAGGGGGTGAAGCAGGCCCACGTGGTCACCGGCCTGCACGACGTGGTGGCCTACGTCGAGGCCAAAAATCTGAACGAGCTGACCAAGCTGATCATTTCCAAGATCCAGGGCACCAAGGGGGTGACCAAGACCGTCACCTGCATGGTGGTCAACTGACGGCCAAGGCCGGACGAAAAGGGGGCGCCCCGGCGGGGCGCCCCCCTTTTTTGCCGATATTTTGCCGAAAAACATTGACAAAAAGGGTTTTTAGTGGTATAATACTATATGAAGTGATATGGCTTGATAGGGTAAAAACATGAAGATATTCCATTCGACCCTCTGCTCCCTGGCGGCATGGGCGCTATTGGCCTCCGGTGCTGCGGCCGGGGTGATGGTGCTTCCGGCCGACGGGGTGCTGGTGGACAACGACAAGTGGTGGAACATACCCCACGTCTTCGCCGACGACGGGCTGTACGCCATCGACACCATGCTCACCAGTTTCAACCAGCACAAGTTCCGGGTCTCGCTGACCGACCCGGCCCCGGCCGATACCCAGGGCGCGGTCATCACCTCGGTGACGCTGTATGTAAAGTCCAGGGCCCATTATCCCAAGGCCTCGCAGTCTCTCTGCCCCTTCTTCGACGGGCTGGAGGGGATGCGCTCGGCCCCCATCAAGCTGGGGACGGTGGAGATCACCAACTCCTACAACGTCACCGCCCAGGAGTCGCTTCTGGCCGACGGGCACTGGGACTGGGAGGACGTGGCCAACCTCTCGGTTGAGTACGTGCCCCGTAAGATGGGCATCGTCTACTACGTCAATTACATCTACGCCGTGGTCACCTATGACGACACGAGCCAGGCCGCTGATTCCCACTGGTTCGCGTTCGACGCCATTTTCTCGCCGGAGACCCTGGCGGTGCCGTTCCCCGTCACCATTTCCGCCCTGGACGCCGACAGCAACCTGCTGACCGGCTACAACGGGAGCGCCCTGCTCTCGGACCTGACGGGCACGGTCATGCCCAACGTGGTCTCCTTCAGCGGCGGGGTGTGCAACGCCGGCATAACCATCTACGACGTTTCGGCCGCCAACGTCCTGACCGTCAGCGACGGGGACACCACCGGGGTGAGCAATGCCTTCGCTGTCATCAATCCCGGCCTGCACCATTTCGAGTTCGCCCCCATCTCCTCGCCCCAGACCCAGAACACGCCGTTCGCAGTATCGCTGGCCGCCTGCGACTTTTTCGGCGACACGGTGACGGCCTTCACCGGGCAGGCCGATCTGTGGGACCTGACCGGGACGCTGTCCCCGGCCGCCACCGGCAGCTTCGCCTCCGGTATCTGGAGCGGGCCGGTGACGGTGGCCGCGGCCTTGCCGCTGGACTCGATATTCTGCGGCCACACTACTTCCCGGGGTTACTTCACGGGTTCAAGCAACGGTTTCGAGGTCCGGGAGCAGATGGGTACGGCTGGAGAGCCGGCCCAACCGCCGGCGCAGGTCAAGTCGTTCAACGCCCGCGTCAGCCCCAATCCGGTCCGGGGCCGGGCCGAGGTGGAGCTCCAGCTGCCGCGCCAGGGCCGGGTGATGGTCTCGGTGTTCAACATCCTG
The DNA here is from genome assembly GCA_002403115.1 of bacterium UBP2_UBA4780. Lineage (GTDB taxonomy): Bacteria > Edwardsbacteria > AC1 > AC1 > EtOH8 > UBA8901. The sequence goes on from DHHE01000151.1 coordinate 4,996, forward strand.
GGTCAGGAAGTGATGTCCCGGGACTTCGGGGACCTGCCGGCCGGGATAAGGTCCGTGTCCTGGCAGTTCGAGAAGAACCTCAATCCCGGGGTCTACTTCTTCACCATCATGATGGACGGGGGCAACCGGCTGGTGCGGAAGGTTTCGGCGGTGCGGTAAAAGGTTGGATAATACAGAAAGCCCCGCTTTTTAGCGGGGCTTTTATGTTGCTCTGCAAGGAGATGCGAAAGGCTTTGACAAAATCCCCTAAAGCATGGTATAATTACCTATTAAATTAATAGGGGAAAATACATGTACCGTACCCGTAAGATTCTTATACTGGCCTCGGCTATCGGACTGATGGCCATGCCGGCCATGGCCGGTGTCATAGTGCTGCCGGCCAATGAGATCACCTTCAACCCCCCGCTGGACACCCTGAACCCGGCGCACAGCGGTTACTGGTGGAACCCGGAATTCGTATTCCAGGACGACACCCTGTCCGCCGTCGACACCGTCATCCAGTTCAGGTACGATACCCTGGGGATTGGCTTCGCCGACCCGGGCGATCACCCCGCCTGGGTGATAACCGGCGTCAGCCTGAGCGCCGTTCACCGGGCCCATTACTGGAAAACCAAGGCCAGGTTCATCCCCTACATGCACGGGGCCCCGATGATAAACGTAGAGGACACCCTGCTCGCCTGGCCGCCCTTCAAGTTCGGCGCCACCGAGATGACCAACACCGTGGGGATCACCCAGCTGGACACGGCCCTGGCCGACAGCGCCTGGGACTGGGACGACATCGCCGGGCTGTCCGTTAAGTACGAGCCCAGGACCCCCAACGTCGTCTACTACATCAACCACCTCTATGTCACGGTCAGCTACGTGGACACGGCGGCGCCGGACACCGGACATTACTTCGAGTTCGAAACGTTCGCCAGCCCCCAGCTGCTGGGCGTGCCCTTCCAGATCGTCATCTCTGCCAGGAGCCTTGCCGGAAACCTGCTGGCCGGCTTTTGCGACTCCGTCGGCCTCTCCGACCTTACCGGCACCATCAGCCCCACTGCCTGCCAGTTCGACGGCGGGATCTGCAGCCTGTCGGTGACCATATCAGACGAGACGGCTTCCAACACCATCACCGTCAGCGACGGGGACACCACCGGGGTGAGCAACGCCTTCGCCGTGGTCAACCCCGGCGTGCACCACTTCGAGTTCGGCGAGATAGCCTCGCCCCAGACAGCGGGGGCGCCCTTCCAGGTCTCCATAGCCGCCTGCGACTTCTTCGGGGACACCGTCGACGCCTTCAGCCAGCCGGCCGACATCTGGGACCTGACCGGGGCCATGACCCCGGCCCCGACCATAACCTTCTCCGGCGGACTCTGGTCCGGTGAGGCGACCATCAATTCCGTTATCGCCTGGGACGTCATCACCTGCGGCTACGACGACGGGACCAAGGCCTTGTTCACCGGCTCCAGCAACGGATTCGAGATCCGGGGGCAGATGGGTACGGCTGGAGAGCCGGTCCAACCGCCGGCGCAGATCAAGTCGTTTAACGCCCGGATCAACCCCAACCCGGTCAGGGGCCGGGCCGAGATCGAACTCCAGCTACCCAGTGAGGGGAGGGTGGAAGTTTCGGTGTTCAACATACTGGGACAGAAGGTCATGTCCCGGGACTTCGGGGACCTTCCGGCCGGGATAAGGTCCTTGCCCTGGCAGTTCGAGAAGAACCTCAATCCCGGAGTGTACTTCTTCACCATCACGATGGACGGGGGCAACCGGCTGGTTCGGAAGGTATCGGCGGTGCGGTAGCAAGCGCAAAAGCCAGAACAAGGCCCCGCCATAAGGCGGGGCCTTGCTTTTGCACTTGACTAACCGGCGGCTCTAAGATAAAATAACCCGTAATTCGGAGGATGACATCATGAAGCTCGATTTCGTCCACATCGCGGACATAGGAAGCCACGTCGGCCGGGAGGTGACCCTCAAGGGTTGGCTGTACCACAAACGGTCCTCTGGCAAGATCCACTTCCTCCAGTTCCGCGACGGCACCGGGACCATTCAGGGAGTTATGGCCAAAAGCGAGGTCGACCAGGGGACGTTCGAACTTGGGGAGGGGGTCACCCAGGAATCATCCGTCATGGTCAGGGGCCTGGTCAGGGAGGACAAGCGGGCGCCCTCCGGCTACGAGCTGACTGTCAAATCCCTGGAGATACTCCAGCTGACCCAGGACTATCCGATCACCCCCAAGGAGCACGGTCCGGCCTTCCTGATGGAGAACCGCCATCTGTGGCTGCGCTCCTCGCGCCAGCACGCCGCCCTCAGGGTCCGCGACACCATCGAGCAGGCCATCCACGGATTCTTCCACCGGGAGGGCTTCATCCACACCCCGGCCCCGATCCTGACGCCGACCGCCTGCGAGGGGACCACCACCCTGTTCCAGACCGACTACTTCGGCCAGCCGGCCTTCCTGTCCCAGTCCGGGCAGATGTACATCGAGGCCACGGCCGCGGCCTTCGGCAAGGTCTACACCTTCACACCGGCCTTCCGGGCCGAGAAGTCCAAGACCCGCCGCCACCTGACCGAGCTGTGGATGGTGGACGCCGAGGCCAGCTTCTTCGAACATGCCGAGAACATGCAGTGCCAGGAGGGGATGGTCTGCGCCGTGGTGGAGAGGGTGCTCAACGACTGCCAGGCGGAGTTGAAGACCTTGGAACGGGACACGGCGCCGCTTGAGAAGATCAAAGGCCCCTTCCCCAGGATCTCTTACAAAGAGGCGGTGGAGTTGTGCAACAAGGCCGGGGTCCAAATAGAATACGGCGAGGACTTCGGGGCCCCCCACGACACGGCCATTGCCGGCAGTTTCGACCGGCCGGTTTTCGTCGACCGCTTCCCAACTTCGATCAAATCGTTCTACATGCAGCCCGACCCGCAGGACCCGACCGTGGTACTGGGCTCCGACCTCTACGCCACCGAGGGCTACGGCGAGATCATCGGCGGCTCCCAGCGCATCCACGACCTGGATCTGCTCCTGAAAAAGATGGAGGAGCACAAGGTCCCATACGAACCGTATAAGTGGTACGTGGACCTGCGGCGCTACGGCAGCGTGCCGCACTCGGGCTTCGGCATCGGCATCGAGCGGACGGTCTGCTGGATCTGCGGCCTGTCGCACATCCGGGAGTCCATCCCGTTCCCCAGGATGCTGGAGAAGATATACCCGTGACCAGGGAGCAGTGCCTAGGGCGGAGGGGCAACCCTTCGGCTCCGCTCAGGGTAAAGGGGCAAGTTTAGTGGATAGGAAAAATCGGGGAATCCGCAAGGGGCCGATGAGGGCGGCTTTCTTCGGCATTTTGCTGCTCGTCTGCCTGGCAGGTTGCGGTCCGGCACCGGTGGGCGAGCCGTTCGCCGGCGAGATCAACGTCAGGCTGGAGCCGGAGCAGACCGGGGCCGAGGGGGCGAAGAGGATCATCGTAAAAAGCCGCGGGTTCACCTGGATGCTGGACCCCAAGGCCGGCTACCTGGTTGACGGGATCGTGCTCTCCAAGAAGAACTACGGATCCGACTGGAACGCCATGCTCTCGCCCTGCGACCTGGCGCTGGCCTGGGGCAAGATGGTCAGCACCGGGCTCCACAAGCAGTGCCGGTGGTCCCAAAGCGGCCGATGGTACTATTGGCGCTACGACAAGGATTTCCCCTTCGACAACGCCTTCATCGCCAAGTGGTCGGCCAACACCCACGTTATCCCGGCCAGCGAAAATCTGAAAACGGCCCTGGGAAAAGTTTCCAGGGGCGATACGGTGCGGCTGGAGGGGTGCCTGGTCTACCTTTCCGGGGGAAACGGGAAGGAACAGTACA
>DHHE01000151.1:8865-17450 GCA_002403115.1 bacterium UBP2_UBA4780
GCTACGCAAAAGCGGCGCAGTTAGCGCCGCTTTTTTGTGACTCATCACTCATCCCCTTCTCTTGCACGAAGAGAAGGGGATCGGAGGGGGCGAGTCACCCCGGATTGGCCAGCAGCCAGTCGTAGGCCGCCAGCGCCGCCTTGGCCCCCTCGCCGGCGGCCACCACGATCTGCTTGGCGGGGACGGTGGTGACGTCACCGGCGGCGAACAGGCCGGGCCGCGAGGTGCGGCAGGAGCAGTCGACGATTATCTCGCCTTCCCGGTTCAACTCGACCAGCCCCTTGACCGGGCCGCTGTTGGGGATGAGCCCGATCTCCACGAAGACGCCGGAGACATCCAGCCGGACAACGCCGCCGGGCGAGTTCACGGCCAATCCCTCGACCCGTTCCTTCCCGAGGATCTCGGATACCTTCGATCGCATATGGAAATCGACCTTGCCGGAGCCCTTCAATGGCTCGAGCAGCACCGGATCACCCGTCACGGCCGGGGAGGAGTTGATCAGGTGGATCTTCGACGCGTAGGGCAGGAGCTCGTTGGCCGCGGTCAAAGCCGAATTGCCGCCGCCGACAACGGCCACAGTCTTGCCGGCGAACAGGGGGGCGTCGCAGGTGGCGCAGTAGGCCACGCCCTTGCCTATAAGCTCCTTCTCGCCGGGCACGCCCAGGCTGCGGTAGCGCTTGCCGGTGGCCACGATCAGGGACCGGGCCGTGAAGGCCTCGCCGCCTGAGCCCTCCAGCCTAAAGCCCGGGCCCTCGGCCGAGACCGCGGCCACCTGAAGACCCGAGGCCACGTCCACCGGGAACTGCCGCACCTGGGACCGGAACTTGTCCACCAGGTCCCGGGCCTGGACGACGTTGAAGCCGGGGTAGTTCTCCACCGACGAGGTCCACAGCATCTGGCCGCCGATGTTCTCGGCCGCCACCAGGGTCTTGAGCCTCTTGCGGGCGGCGTAGATGGCGGCCGTCAGGCCGGCCGGGCCGCCGCCTATGATGGCCAGGTCGTAGCGGCCGCCGGGTGCAGGCTTGGGGAATTCATCGGTCGCAAAGGGGGTGAGTTCCAGCGTAAGATCGGCGAGGTTCATGGCGGCTCCTGTCGCTTTTCTTTTAGATTGTGGGCTCAGCGGTAAATATGGCACAAGAAGACGGGTTTGTCAAGGACAAGTAGCCAGTCCGATTGACTTTTTCCCAGCATTTGATTATACTTAAGCCCTGAACTATGTTGGCTTTATGAGAAGAGCGTTCCCCGGCGGGCTCAGATGGCCGTCCGGCGGCTTCCCGTATCACAAGAGGATAGAGCCCTTGCCCAGGCCCCAGGACCTGGCCGTTCCGCTGTGGCACGGCGGCCGGGCCGAGGTGCAGCCCGGGGACAGGGTCAAGCCCTATTTGCTTATAGGATACGACCGGGAGGGGCTGCCGGTCCACGCGCCCCTGGGAGGCAAGGTCAGCGAGGTGGGCGAATTTCCCCACCTGCTGGCCCGCCCCAAGCAGTTCGACTTTCCCAGGCTGACCGTCTTCATCGATGTTGACCGGAAACAGTCGGAGGCCGCCCTCCCCTACCGGCCCCTGCCCAGGTTCTGGGAACTGACCCACCAGGAGCTGTGCCGGCGGCTGCTTGAGGCCGGGGTCATGGACGTCTGCCACCGGGACCTTCCCCGGATGGTGATCCACAACGCCCTGGACCTGGAGCCGCCGCTGGCGGCCAGCCTGCGCCTGCTGGAGGAGCGCACCGCCGAGGTCCTGGAGGGGATGCGGATCATCAACCAGCTGCACGGCGCCGTCCGCTCCCGTATCGCCCTGGCCAGCGGATTTCCGGGGCTGGAGGCCAGGCTGAGGATGATGCTGGCCAGCTCGGTCAACCTGTCGCTGCACGTCATGGATCCGGTCTATCCCCAGGGGCACCGGACCCTCCTGAAAAAGGAGATCTTTCCCGGCGACCGGTGCTCGATATACGATATGACGGACGCGCTCCGGGTGCGGGAGGCGGTGGTCCTGGGCCGGCCGGTGGTAGAAAGCCACCTGACCGTCCGGAACTGCCCGGTTGATCTCTGCAGGAACGTGACCGCACCCGTCGGGACTCCGGCCGGGCACGCGCTGTGGTCGTCCGGGGACGAGGCCAGGCCGTGGAGGAACGCGAACCACGAAGGACGGGACCCCCCCCCGAAACTTTCACTGCCGGACCAAGCCGGGACGCTTTCCCTGATCTTCGGCGGGCTGCTGTCGGGGCGCGGCTACTACAGCCTGGAGATGCCGGTGCAGGCCGACACCAGGGGGCTGTTGCTCGTCGAGCAGAAACGTTCCGGCCCGGCTCCGTGCCTCAACTGCGGGGCCTGCCACGCGCGCTGCCCGTCCGGACTCCATCCATCCGAGATACGTCGCCAGGTCTCCAGGCTGGACACCAAGCGTCTGGCGGAGCTGGGGCTGGACAGCTGCCTGGACTGCGGGTTGTGCAGCTGGGTCTGCCCGTCAAAGATAGAGCTCTTCCAGCAGATAGAGGTCGGCCGGATGCTTTTGGGGGGGAGGCTTTAGATGGTTCTTTCCTGGCCGCCTTTCGTGCGCCTCGGGCTCGACTCCGAGCAATATCACCTGCGAAAGCTGGCCTCGCTGTTGCCGCTGGCGGCGGCGGCCGGGTATTGCTTCGGCGCCGAGTATCCGGCCAGGCTGGCGGTGATGGCCGCCGCCGCCGTCGTCCTCAGGCTGGCCCTGGCGAGGTCCGGCGAGGCCAGGACGGGATGGGCGCAGGCGCTTTACGAGGCCGCGCTCCTGTCGCTGCTGGCTCCCAGGGCCCTGCCCTGGCACATGGCCTGGGTCTGCCCGGCGCTGTCACTGTCGCTTCGCTGGCTGCTGGGAGGCAGGGAGGGACTGGCCCCGGTGAACGCCCCGGCCGCGGTCCTGGCGGGGCTGCTCGTTTTCTTCGGCAAGGGTGCCGATATCCTTTCAGGCTGGCCGGCCCCGGCCTGGTTCGGCCCGGCCGCCGACCAGTTCTTTTTAAGCGGCGCCCTTCCCGCCGGGGTCTCGGTCCTGGCCGTGGCCGTCCTTTTAAGGAGGCTTTACAAGTACCGCCTGGTGGCGGCCTTCATGGCTCCGGCCCTGTTTTTGTCGGGCCTGCAGGTGTATACTTCCGGCGAATGGGGGGCGGTGGCCGCCCAACAGCTGACGGCCTTAAACGGGCTTCTGGTGGCGGCGGCTTTCCTGGCCGCGGACGAGTCCTCGACGCCCCGGGCCGGATGGGCCCAGTCCGTCCAGGGGCTGGCGGCGGCGGCCGTCTTCATTCTGTTCGCGCGCCAGGGCCAGCTTCACCAGGCGGTGGTCTGGTCGGCCTTCATCCCCAGCCTGGCCTCCCCCTGGCTGGACGCGGCCGCCGCCTACCGGAAACCGCTGCCGCTGTTCCGGGAAGGGGCCGGGGCGCGGGGGTGAAGACCATGGGGCAGTGTTTTTCCGAAAGGCATGAAGCAGCATTTAACTTTACGAGGTGAGAAGCGGAGAGATTTTTCCAGATTGCACCAGACATTGCCAGCCAATTTTCAGCCAATCAAGCAACCAACAACCGGAGGTTTTGTGATGTCGGACACGGCGCAGGATAAGAAGAGGGCCATCGAACTGGCCCTGTCCCAGATAGAGAAGCAGTACGGCAAGGGGTCGATAATGAAGCTGGGCGACAAGTCGGCGGTGGCCAACGTCGAGGTCATCCCCACCGGGGCGATGTCGCTGGACGCGGCCCTGGGCATCGGCGGCGTCCCCCGGGGCCGGATCGTCGAGATCTACGGGCCGGAGGCCTCGGGCAAGACCACCCTGGCCCTGTCCATCGTGGCCCAGGCCCAGAAGACCGGTGGGGCGGCGGCCTACATCGACGCCGAGCACGCCATGGACCCCAAGTATGCCGGGAACATCGGGGTGGACATAGACAACCTGCTGATCTCCCAGCCGGACACCGGCGAGGAGGCCCTGGAGATAACCGAGACCCTGATCCGCTCCAACGCCCTGGACGTCATCGTCATCGATTCGGTGGCGGCCCTGGTGCCCAAGGCCGAGATCGAGGGTGACATGGGTGACAGCCACATGGGCCTTCAGGCCCGGCTGATGTCCCAGGCCCTGCGCAAGATCACGGCGGTGGCCAGCCGCTCCAAGACCTGCATCATCTTCATCAACCAGATCCGGATGAAGATCGGGGTGATGTTCGGCAACCCCGAGACCACGCCCGGCGGCCTGGCCCTCAAGTTCCACGCCTCGGTGCGGATGGACATCCGGCGGATAGAGTCCATCAAGCAGGGCGAGGTCAACATCGGCAACCGGGTGCGGGTGAAGGTGCTCAAGAACAAGATGGCCTCGCCTTTCCGCAACGCCGAGTTCGAGATCATCTTCGGCCAGGGGATCTCCTACGTGGGTGACCTGCTGGACCTGGCGGTGGAGAACAACGTCGTCGAGAAGAGCGGAGCTTGGTTCTCCTACGGCGGGGAGCGGCTGGGACAGGGGCGGGAGAACGTCAGGGAGATGCTCAAGGCCAATACCGACCTGTTGTCGCAGGTGGAGAACCAGGTCAAGGCCAAGCTGGGCATGGGCGGGCATCCGGCGCCGGCTCCGGCCGAGAACAAGGAGCCGGAGAAGGAAGAGGGCAAGCGCCGGGGGAGGAAGTAGCCCCGATGCGGAGGTGCTCGGTCTGCCTCCTTTCCGAGCAGGCCCCGGGCATCGCCTTCGACCGGAACGGCGTCTGCAGCTACTGCCGGCAGGGCCGCCCATTCCGGCCAGCCGGGGAAGGGCCGCTGCTGGAGATGCTGGAAGCAGCGCGCGGCAGGGGGGGGCGGTTCGACTGCCTGGTGCCGGTCAGCGGGGGCCGGGACAGCGCCTACGCCCTGCTGAAGGTGGTCCGCGACTACGGGCTGAGGGCCCTGGCCGTCAACTACCGCAATCCGTTCACCGATCCCCTGGCCCTGCGGAACATCCGGCGCATGGTGGACAGGCTGGGCGTGCCGCTGGAGACCTTCGCCCTGCCGCCGGGGCGGCACCAGGGCACCCTGCGCCTGCTGCTTATGGCCTGGCTCCGGCATCGCTCGCCGGCGCTGGTGCCCGTCATCTGCAGCGCCTGCCACACCATGTGGTGGCCCATCCTGCGCATCGCCAAGAGGCACCGCATACCCTGCATCGTCACCGGCCGCAACCCCTACGAGGAGACCTCGTTCAAAAGGGTGATGCTGGGGGTGGCCGCCGATGAGGACGTGCGGAACGTTTACCTGAAGAACTTGAAGGGGATCCTCGGGCGCGTTCTTGGGAACCTGTCCTATTTAAACATCGATTGCCTGCCGACCCTGGCCGTAGGGCACCTGTTCGGCAGCCCATTCGCCCTGGGCTCCCGGATGATGGCCCGCGGCATCGCCAGCATCGACCTCTTTTTCCACGTGCCTTGGGACGAGAAGCAGGTCCTGGCCAGGATCGAACGGGAGCTGGGATGGAGGCGGCCAGGCGCCGGCGACACCTGGCGCTACGACTGCCTGGTCTCCCGGCTGCGAGACGCCATGTACCTCTCCACGCTGGGAATGACGGAGCACGACGACATGCTCTCCAGGATGGTCCGGGACGGCCTGATCACGAGGAAGGAAGCCCTGCGCCGGCTGGATGAGGAGAACAGGGTCGACCGCGGAACGGTGGCCCGGGTGCTGGGCCGGGTCGGGCTGGGGCACATGCTGAACGAGCTCGCCGGGCCGGCGCCCTGAGGCGCGGGAATGCCCAACGCCCGCGACCACGCCCTGCGCCTGCTGTCCATCCGGCCGCGCAGCGTACGCGAGATAAGTGACCGCCTGGCCCGGAAGGGCTTCGAGCGGACGGCCGTCGAAGCGGTGGTGGCCGACCTGGCCGACCTGGGCCTGCTGGACGACCGGAAGTTCGCCCGGGATTGGATTGAGAACCGACAGCACTTCAGGCCCACGGGCGTGATCCGCTTGCGGCAGGAACTTTTTGTCAAAGGGATAGACCGGGAGATAGCGGACCAGGCCGTCAGGGAATATAAAAATGATGCGGATGAATTCCCCGCGGCCCTGGACCTGGCCCGGAGAAAGCAGAAGCTTTTCCGGAAGCTTGACGCTGACACGGCCAAGCGCCGTCTGGCCGGGTTCCTGGCCCGAAGAGGATACGAGTCTTCGATAGTGTCCAAGGTCCTGAAGGAATTGCTGAAGGAAAATATTTTGGAATGACCCCAGCTGCCATTCGTCGCTGGTTGAAGCAAATTGCCGCAGCGCATGAAGCCGATGCGGATTCGGTGGAACGCTATACTCCGGGCGAGGAGACCACCAACGCCATCCTGCACGGGGTCGGGCTGGGGATGGCCATCGCCGCCCTGGCTGTGCTGGTAGTCCTGGCCGGCCTTTCCGGGAACGCCTGGCACATAGTAAGCTTCAGCATCTACGGCGCCACATTGGTTTTGCTCTACCTGTCGTCGACCCTTTATCACGGGTTCTACTCCGGCCGGGCCAAAAAATTGTTCCGGATATTCGACCACTCGGCCATTTTCCTTCTGATCGCCGGGACATACACCCCGATCGCTCTGATAACTTTGCACGGCAGGCTGGGCTGGACCGTGTTCGGCGTGGTCTGGGGCATAGCCGCGGCGGGCATAGTGGGCAAGGCCTTCTGGGCGAACCGCTTCACGGTGCTGTCGACGGCCCTGTACCTGGTCATGGGCTGGCTGGCGGTGATCGTGGTCAAGCCGTTGCTGTTGCACCTAGGCACTGCCAGCCTGGTGTTCCTGGGACTGGGCGGACTGTTCTACACACTGGGGACGGTCTTCTACCTGTGGCGCAAGCTGAAATACCACCACGCGGTCTGGCACCTGTTCGTGCTGGCCGGGAGCATCTGCCATTTTTTTACCATACTGTTTTTGCTGCCCAAATAATCCGAAGTCCGGACAGTTCCGTCCGTCTTGATGAGAAAATAGATCGATAACATCATGCTGACAGCAAACCAAATACGCCAATCATTCCTGGATTTCTTCAAATCCAAAGGCCACGCCGTCGTTCCCTCGGCCTCGCTGGTCCCGGAGGACGACCCCACCCTGCTTTTCACCAACGCCGGGATGAACCAGTTCAAGAGGGTCTTCCTGGGCCTGGAGAAGCGGGACTACGTCCGGGCGGCCGACAGCCAGAAGGTGCTGCGGGTCTCGGGCAAGCACAACGACCTGGAGGAGGTGGGCCGGGACCACTTCCACCACACCTTCTTCGAGATGCTGGGCAACTGGTCGTTCGGGGACTACCACAAGAAGGAGGCCATCGGCTGGGCCTGGGAGCTGCTGACCAAGGTGTGGAACCTGCCCAAGGACAGGCTCTACGCCACCGTCTACCGGAAGGACGATGAAGCCGAGAAGCTGTGGCGCTCGGAGACCGACATCGATCCGTCGCGCATCAGCCGGCACGGCGAGAAGGACAACTTCTGGGAGATGGGCGAGACCGGCCCCTGCGGACCGTGCTCCGAGATCCACATGGACATGGGGCCGGGCACCTGCCCGCTGGAGGGCGGGGGCGGCCACGCCTGCGGGGTCAACGTCGCCGGCTGCGGCCGGTTCATCGAGCTGTGGAACCTGGTGTTCATCCAGTACGACCGGCAGAAGGATGCGGTTCTCTCCGAACTGCCGGCCAAGCACGTGGACACCGGGATGGGCTTCGAGCGGGTGGTGCGGGTGCTCCAGGGCAAGGACTCGAACTACGAGACCGACTTGTTGAGGCCGCTGATCGAGAAGCTGCAGGAACTGAGCGGGAGGGAGTACGGCGGTGGTCTCGACTCCGCTCGACCACCACTCGACGGCTCGACCGAGCTCGCCGGGGCCTCCGCTCGACCACCACTCGACGGCTCGACCGAGCTCGCCGGGGCTTCCGCTCGACCACCGAAAGAGAATCTGGGCATGTCCTTCAGGGCCGTCTGCGACCACGCCCGGGCGCTGACTTTCGCCATCGGGGACGGGGTGATGCCGTCCAACGAGGGCCGGGGGTACGTCATCAGGCGGATACTGCGGCGGGCGGCCCGGCACGGGCGGATGCTGGGGATAAAAGAGCCGTTTCTCCATAAGATGGCCAGCGTGGTCGTGGACATCATGGGCGGCGCCTATCCTGAACTCAAGCAGAGGCACGAGCACATCGCCGCGGTCATCAAGTCCGAGGAGGAGCGTTTCGGAGAGACTCTGGACCAGGGGCTGGAGTATATGAATAAAATCATTGAAAAGAAAAAAACCGTAAAATTACCAATTTACCCATCATTAACTCCCATCCAAGATGATAAAATTACCGCCGAGGAAGCTTTTAAGCTTTATGATACTTTTGGTTTCCCTCTTGATTTAATAATCAATATTGCCGAAGAGAATGGTTTTTGGGTTAATCAACCTGGTTTTGAAGAGCTTCTGAGAAAACAAAAAGAAAGGTCCCGCGCCGCCCGTGGCGAGGTGGAGTTCTCCTGCAGCAAGGACGCGGAATACCCCAACTGCATCTTCGTGGGCTACGAGTGCCTGGAGGCCAAGACCCGCATCACCGGGATCTTCCGCAAGGAACTTACCTTGGACAGGTCCGAGAAGGGGATGACGGTGGACGTCACCCTGGAGGACACCCCGTTCTA
>DHHE01000157.1 GCA_002403115.1 bacterium UBP2_UBA4780
CCTCGGGCGACCCGGCGGCCGCCGCGGCCATCAGCGGTGTCATCCCCGCGGTGGTGGGAGCGTCGGCCTTGGCGCCCTTTTCTATCAGATGTTTCACCAATTCGGTTTTCTTCATTCCGGCAAGCCTGCCGGTTTCCGCGGCTTTGAAAAGAGCGGTGTTGCCGAGGACATCCTGTTCGTTGACATCCGAACCGCTATCCAACAGCAGCTTCACCAGTGCGGCATAGCCGTTTGCCGCCGCCCGCACCACCAGGGTGCCGTCATGAGATTTGGACTTTGGGTCCGCCCCATGCTGGAGCAGCAGTTTTACCGCGCCGATATGATTGTTTTCTGCGGCGTATGAAACTGCGGCGAACCCATCCTTGTCGGTAAGTTTTGGGTCGGCGCCGCCGTTCAGAAGCAGACGCAGGGCCTCCAGGCGGTCGTACATCGCCGCCTTCATCAGGGCGCTGTTGCCCGATTTGGCCTGGGTGTTGACGTCCGCCTTCTTCTGCAACAGCAGCTTTACGATCTCCGGGTTGCCCCGCTCGGAAGCGAGCATCAGGGCCGTATAGCCGTTGGCGTTGCTGGCGTTGACCGGAACGCCTTTATCGAGCAGCAGCTGCACCAGCTCCATCTTCTCGCCGCTCAAGCAGGCGGCGATCAGCGTGGTATTGCCGCTGGGATCCCTGGCAAGCGGGTCGGCGCCATTGGCCAGGCACGCTTTTGTCTGGACAACATTCAGGTTGCTGATTGCGGTGAATAGATCGCTGTTGATATCGGCCCGGGCGGCGGCGGCGATGAGCAGTACACCTGTCAGCGCCAGGAGGACGGTTGGGCAATGCCTGGTCATACGAACTCCTTTCGATGCGGTATATCTAGATAGCCGGAGAAAATCAGCTGTTGTGTGAATGGCGCCGTTCTTTCGAAGTCGGGATACCTGCTATTGCCGCCCGGTGAAATACGCGGTTCGGGTTTCGGACGCTCGCTGCTACCGCGCAGCCTTGGCGCCTCTTCGTTGCCACACCCAGGCCACCAGGCCGGCGATGACCGCCCAAAGGGCCAGTATCAGCAGCCGGGCGGCCCACTGGTACGGCTGGTCGCCGGGGCTGACGCCCTTCATGGCGATGAACGGCCAGAACTGCTGGTAGGACCACACCCCCAGCAGGCCCAGCAGGAAGAGCGGGGTGACGTACTTGATGACGTGCTTGTAGAAAAGCGGTATCCGGAGGCGCGCCCCCTGGTGCATCTCCTCCCAGCCCCGGTCGATGCCGTACACCCAGGCGAACAGGATGACCTCGATGGTGGCGAAGACCACCAGGAACAGGGTGCCCCCCCAGAAGTCCAGCTCGTCCACGAAGCCGTGGGCCAGAAAGAAGATGGCCGGCAGGCAGGCGGCCAGGGCCACCGCCCCCAGGACCGCCACCGACCTCCTCCGGCCCCAGCCCAGCTCGTCCTCCAGGAAGGAGACGGCCGGCTGGATCAGCGACACCGACGAGGTGATGCCGGCGATGAACAGCAGGATGAACCACAGGCCGGAGAAGAGGAATCCGGCGGGGATCTTGCCGAAGATCAGGGGCATGGTGACGAACCCCAGGTTGAAGGTCCCGCTCTGGGCGGCCGACATGGCCCCCGCCGTCCCGCCCAGGAAGACGAAGGCCGCCGGGATGACGATGGAGCCCCCCAGGATCACCTCGCAGAAGCCGTTGGTGGCCGAGGCCGACAGGCCGGAGAGGGCGATGTCGTCCTTCCTCCTCAGATAGCTGGCGTAGGTCAGGATGACGCCGATGCCCACCGACAGGGTGAAGAAGATCTGGCCGGCGGCCTCGATCCACACCTTGGCGTTGCGCAGCTCCGAGAAGTTGGGGTTCCAGACGAAGCCCAAGGCGTTCTTTATCGAGAGCTCCGGCAGGGCCGGATCCGGCGTCCCCAGCGTCAGCACCCGCACCATCAGCAGGACGCCGATGCCCAGCAGCACCGGCATCCCGTAGCGCGACAGCTTCTCGATTCCCCCCCGGACGCCCCGGTAGATGAAGAAGAAGTTGACCAGGAAGGTGATGCCGAAAAACGCCAGGGCCGGGGCCAGGCCCGAGAAGTACTGGTTCCGCTCCAGCCCCTGGTAGCCGGCCAGGAAGGAGCGCATCTGGTCGTGCCCACCGCCGAAGGGCAGGTGGCCGGTGAAGGAGTACCAGGCGTAGGCCAGCGTCCATGACTCTATATACATATAGTATATCAGGATGACGAACGGGCCCAGCACGCCGATGGTGCCCAGGTACTTGGCCCAGCGGCCGGTCCCGTCCAGCTTGTCGAAGATCCCCGGCGCCGTCCCGTGACCCAGGGCGCCGCCCATCCGGCCCAGGGTCCACTCCACCCACATCAGGGGAATGCCCAGAAGCAGGAAGGCCACGAAGTATGGGATCATGAAGGCCCCGCCGCCCCCCAGCACCGCCTTGGCCGGGAAGCGCAGGAAGTTGCCCAGGCCCACGGCGCTGCCGGCCACCGCCAGGATGACGCCCAGCCGGGAGCCCCAGTGCTCGCGTTGTGGATTCATCGCAGTCGCCTTTGTCGTTGTCCGGGAACGCCCCGTCCTGTTCAGCCCTGGCCAGCGTCATCCGGGGGGCGGGCGCGGCGCAACCGCGCCGACAGCGCTCCCGCCAGCATGGCCGGGGGCATGATGAAATACGGCATCATGTCTATGGTGTACCGGTTGTCGGTGTATACGAAGAACAGCTTCATGAAGACTATCCACATCCCCAGGGCGAAAAACAGGGTGGCCGCCAGCCTGGCTTGCCCGGCCCCGGGGAGCGGTGCCAGCCACAGCGCCGCCAGGGACAGCACCGAAAGCCAGAAGAAAAACAGGTAGCGGTCCTCGGTGTTCCAGAAAGTGTACGTCTTCAGCCGCCAGACGACGCCGGACAGCGCCCGGCGGGGATGGCGCCGGACGAAGTCCCGTATCTCCGCCTTAAGAGCCCGCTCCCGCGCCCGCCAGTCCGTTGTTTTGACCATCGGCCGCCGGGCCGCCTCCAGCCGGTCCGGCGGCAGTCCGCTCCACAGCTCGGAATGGTAGGGCTGCCGCAGGTCGATGTGCCCGTTGAAGGCGCAGTAGACCGGGATGCTGCCGTAGGTCCCGGAAAGGTAGCGCAGGTCGCCGTAGCGGGACTGCGACAGCCCGGCAGCGGCCGCCAGTCCGCCCAGCAGCGGGGCGTAGAACCACAGGCCGGCCCTGCCCGGAAACGGCTTGCCGCTGAAGATCCTGGCGGCGGCCCACAGCGACAGGATCAGCAGCGCTATCAGCAGCGACGGCCGTATCAGGATGGCCGCCAGCGCCGCGGTGCCGGAGAAGGCGTACCAGGCGGGTTTCCGCGATGACAGGGCCCTGGCCAGCGACCAGACCAGCAGGGTGTTGAAGAACAGTATCGAGGCCTCCGCCCCGTCGACGTTGAAATGCCGGTGGCAGCCGAGCACGAACAGTCCGGCCAAGGCCAGCCCCGCCCACCAGGCCCGGGTGGCGGCCAGCCCCAGGTGGAAGACCAGGGCGATGCTGAGGAATATCAGGAGGAACCCCAGGTTGCCGGTCGGCCAGCCGGCCCGGCGGACGGCGGCCAGCACCAGGGGGTGCCCGATGGGCGGGATGATCTCGTCGTGGCGTACGTTGTCGACATAGCCCCGCCCCTGCAGCAGGTTGTCGGCCAGGCCGGAGTAGAGCACAGCGTCCCCGCCGGCCGGGTTCATCCGGAACTGCAGCGTCAAGAACAGGCAGGCCAGCAGGCAGCCCAGCACCGGGAAGAAATGCCTCTCCAAGCCCCCGACGCCCGCCCCGCCGGCACTGCCCCGGGGCCGGAGCCTCTCAAGCAGGCCTTTGAGCGCCATCGGCCGGAAAGGCCTCCCGGGTGAAGATGAAGTCGCGCTGCACCAGGTAGCTGACGATGAAGAGCAGTGTCTCGGCGATGATCTTGGCGGCCACGATGCCCAATCCGCACACCGAGGAGAGCAGCTTGATGAGCCCGTAGGCGGCCAGCAGCCCCCCGTACTGCAGCCCGGACGGGACATACCCTTTGCGGCTGCCGAAGACCAGGTTCCGGTTGACCAGGAAGTTGACCAGGGCGGAGACGGCCCGGGAGCAGAGTATGCCGACCAGCGGGCTGCGGACCAGCAGGTAGTAGACCAGCAGGAACACCAGGGTGTCGATGGCGAAGGCCAGCAGGGATGACAGGACGAACTTGAGGAACAGGAAGTAGATCCTGGCCGAATCCACCAGGGGCCGGAAGGACGACGCCCGGTTCTGGTCGATGTAGATGGTGGCGATGCCCACCTGTTCGACCGGCGACCGCCCCAGCACCGCGGTCACCAGCATGTTCATCTCGTACTCGTAGCGGTCGCCCTTCAGCTCCAGGAAGGCGGGGAGCATCCGCCGCGGGATCCCCCGCAGCCCGGTCTGGGTGTCCCTGACGTCCCGGCCGGTCATCAGCTGGAACAGGCGCCGGGTGACCAAGTTCCCGAAGCGGCTCCGCAGCGGAATGCTGGCCGGAAATGACCTGACGCCCAGGATGAGGCGGTCCGGGCTCCCGGCCAGGGCGTCCCTGATCCTCAGGATGTCATCCACCGCGTGCTGTCCGTCGGCGTCGGCGGTGACCAGCCCGGACGCACCCGGCATCGCCTCCAGGACGTGCCGGAAGCCGGTCCGCAGGGCCGCCCCTTTGCCGAGATTGGCCGGATGCCTCAGCAGCACGGCCTTTCCCTTCAACCGGTCGAAAAAGGGGGCGCTGCCGGCCTGGCTTCCGTCGTCGATCACCACCATCCCGGTGACGCCGGCGGTCCGCAGCCTGTCGACCAGCTCCGGCAGGGCCGCGTCCGGGTTGTAGGCCGGTATCAGGACGGCTATGCCGGGTTCCTCTTTCGCCTTTATCCCGATTTCGCTGCCCGTCACGTTGTTCTCGGCCGAAAGCCGCCTCCGGTTAATCCGCCTTCCTCTGCCCGGAGACGATGTCCAGGTACCCCAGGTAGGAACGGTTGAACCTCACCCAGTCCCTGACTATTTTGCGCCCGAAGGCCTTGACCAGGGCCGGGGTCAGCACCGGGTAGCGCGCCCTTCGGCAGAAACTACGCGCCAGGGTGGCGCCGGCCTCGCAGGCGATGACCAAGGCGTCATTGAAGGCCCGGCCGTAGCTGTAGAAGCCCGAGAAGCTGTCGATGACCCCCTGCTGCAGCTCGGCCGGGGAGAAGTTCCGGGGCCGGAAGACGACGTGCATGGCGTCGTAGAAGCGCCAGTCCCTGTGGAGCAGCCGCCCCTCGGACTCTATCTTCCTGTAGTACTCGGTCCCCGGCAGGGGCGTCAGCACCAGGTACTGGACGCTGGCCAGCCGGCTCTCCAGGCAGAAGCGCGAGGTGGACTCGAAGATCCCCCTGCGGTCGGAGTCGCTGCCGAACATGAACATGCCGTGGACCCCGATCCGCTCCCGGCGGAAGGCGGCGATCGAGGCCCTGATGTCCTCCACCGTCTGGCCCTTGTCCATTTCACGCAGGCTCTCCGGGTTGATGGACTCGAACCCGATGTAGACCATCTTGCAGCCGGAGTCGGCCATGGCCCGCACCAGCTCCCCGTCCCGGCTGGCCTCGGCCCGCAGCTGGCAGGACCACTTGAGGCCGGGCCGGGCCGACTTGACCCTCTCCACCATCTCCGCCGTCCGCTTCCGGTCGACCACGAAGTGGTCGTCCACGAAGAAGGCCCAGCCCCGGGGGCAGGCGGCCACGTCCTCCAGCACCCGGTCCAACGACCGGGTTCGGTAGCCCCGGCCGAACATCTCGGTCACCGAGCAGAAGTTGCAGTTGTAGGGGCAGCCCCGGGAGGTCATCACCGGCCACACCCGGATCTTCTTCCATCCCTTGAGCAGGGTGAAGTCCGGGACCGGGATCCGGTCCATGTCCCCCAGCCGCTCCCCGTGGACGATCTTTCCGGAGACGGCTCCGGAGAGCAGGTCGAGGAACTTGGTTTCGGCCTCGCCCACGAACACCTGGTCGAAGTCCGGGGCCACGTCGTCCGGCAGCATGCTGGCGTGGATGCCGCCGATGATGGTCCGCGACGGCCTGCCCAGCTTGGCCCGGACCGACTTGTACTGGCGGGCGATCTCCCGGCCGCGGTCCACCGTGGCCGTCAGGCAGCTGAGGCCCAGGATGTCGGCCTCGGCCAGCTCCTCCGCCCTGACCTTCCGTCCCAGGATGTTCTCGTTGAGCAAGGTCACCTGGTAGCCCGCCTGCTTGGCGATGGTCCCCAGGTAGACCGGCCCCAGCATCGGGATGGTCATGTAACGGGCGAAGACGTTTGAATGGGAGCCGGTGGGTTCGACCAACACCAGCTTGATATGCTTCGGATCCGCGTTCATCGGTCCTTCTCCTTTCTGCGCATGTAATCCAGCATCAACAGCGAGGCCCCGAACACCACCAAGGACGTGGGCCACAGTTTCAGTGAGACGGCGAACACCAGGGTGAAGACCATGAAAAGCCCGACCAAGGCGGTGGCCAGCAGGTGGAACAGCATGCTGCGCCGGGCCACGCCCACCGCCAGGAAGCTCAGTCCGGCCAGGCCCAGGAACACCGGCCACAGCCTCCCCAGCAGCCGCCAGGAGGTGAAGTTGAGGAAGTAGAAGAAGGCGCCCGACAGCAGGATGAACGACCCCAGCCACAGCATGGCGGCATCGCCGGCCTGGCGGCTGCGGTAGAGCAGCAGGAACCCGGACCCGAGTATCAGGAGGAACAAGGGCCAGTGGCGGGAAACGCCGTGAAGCAGGCCCAGGTTCTCCAGGGTCAGCAGGGCGCCGACAGCCATCAGGATGGCGGCCAGGAACAGCAGGGTCTTGGTATGCTGCAACTAGTGGCTTCTTCTCTTAGGAAACCAGGAATGCATGATCTTTCATGGGTTCATGGCTTCCTTGGGGATGTTAAAGGGTGCGGGCGTGCGGCATCCGTCTGTTCTTTTCTCTAAGGAAACCAGAAAATTTTCCTGCCTTCATGGCTTCCTTATGAAGTTCACATGTTCTTGCCTATCATCGCCGCCAGGCGCTTGACCCCCTCCTCGATCTGCTCCTCGGTGGGGAAGGAGAAGTTCAGCCTCATGGAGTTCTGGCCCTTGCCGTCGCAATGGAAAGCCGAGCCGATGACGTAGGCCACCTTCTCCTCGACCGCCTTGGGGAACAGCTCGTTGGCGCTCAGGTTCTTTGGCAATTTGACCCAGAGGAACAGCCCGCCCTCGGGCTTGGTCCACTTGACCCCCTTGGGCATGTGCTTCTTCAGGGCCTTGAGCATCACCT
This sequence comes from bacterium UBP2_UBA4780, assembly GCA_002403115.1. GTDB lineage: Bacteria > Edwardsbacteria > AC1 > AC1 > EtOH8 > UBA8901. The sequence goes on from DHHE01000157.1 coordinate 7,284, forward strand.
CCCGCTTCCGGCCGTAGAGGGCGCGGATCTGCTCGATCTGCTTGGGCAGCTGGCCCCGGTTGATGTACTCGGCGGCCACCAGCTGGTTGAACGTCGGGCAGCACAGGTCCATGCTCTGCTTGGCCACGATCATCTTGTCCAGCCAGGTCGCCGGGGCCATGATCCAGGCCAGCCGCAGGCCCGGACAGAAGATCTTGGAGAAGGTGCCCAGGGCGATCACCTGCTCCTGGTCGTCCAGGGCGTAGATGGCCGGCACCGGCTCCCCGGCGAAGCGCAGGTCGCGGTAGGGGCTGTCCTCGACGATGGGCACCCCGTACTGGTAGGCCAGCTCCAGCAGTTTTTTGCGCCGCTCCAGGGACATGGTCACCCCGGAAGGGTTCTGGAAGTCCGGCACCACGTAGATGAACTTGGGCCGCTTCTTTTTCCTGGCCAGCTTCTCCAGCACCTTCTCCAGCTTGTCCATCCGCATGCCGTCGTTGTCCTGGGGCACCCCGATCATCTTGGCCCGGTAGGCGGTGAAGGCCTGGAGCCCGCCGATGTAGCTGGGCAGCTCCACGATGATTATGTCGCCCGGGTCCACGAACACCTTGGCCACGATGTCCAGGCCCTGCTGGGATCCGGCGGTCACCAGGATGTTGTCGGCCTTGATGGCCGCCTTCTCGTGGTTCATCCACTGGGCGATGGCCTCGCGCAGGGGAGCCTCGCCCTCGGTGGTGCCGTACTGCAGGGCCGTGGAGCCCTTCTCTTGGAGGACCTTGGAGCAGATGTCCTGGAGCTCGGCCACCGGGAAGGTGTCCGGGGCCGGTAGGCCGCCGGCGAAGGAGATGATGCCGGGCTGGCGGGTGATCTTGAGGAGCTCGCGGATCTCCGAGCGCTTCATGTTGAGCGCGTTCTTGGAGTAGAAGGAGGAGAGGTCTTTGATCATGTCCCTATTCACTATATGTTATTAGTTTCGGTTGTCAGGTTCACCGAATGAACTTCACCGAAGTCACAGCGAAGGAGATGATGCCGGGCTGGCGGTTAACCTTGAGGAGCTCGCGGATCTCCGAGCACTTCATGGCCTGGGCACTCTTGGAGTAGAAGGCGGTAAGGTCTTTGATCATTGTATGCTCCATCGGTGATGTTATTTCAAGTCAAATGCTATTAAATTTGCATTTTCTGGATCCAGGTTCTCAAAAAACGGTCAAGTATGATGAACGAGCCATTTTCATGGTCTATGATGTCGCGCTCAAGTAGTGTTTTAACAACCCTTTGAGCGCTGGAGGCGGAGCCTAGTTGATATTGGCGGAGGAATTTGTCGGAAAATGGCTTGACGGACAACTGTTCTCTAGCCAAACCTACTAAAAATCGTTTTTGGTTCTTGGCCAGCGATTCCCACAGTAGGGTGTAGGCATAGCTTTCCCTGAGAAATACTTTTTCCATCGCTATTTTTACAATATCAGCCGAAACCACCTTTTTCGGCTCGCACATTTCCCATATAACGTGACACAATTGCTGAGTGTAAAACGGATGTCCCTGGGTAAGCTTATAGACAATGCCGATTTGTTCCTGTCTAATGACCTTGCCCGTGTTTATGAAGCGCCTTCGGATGAAAGGCGTCCAGTCGTGCAGGCTGATATCCTTCAAGGCCAGATGTACTGCGGCACGATACAGCGGCCTTGATTTGTCAAGGAACATTCGGTGAACAAGGTGCTTGCGGCTCCCCAGGAAAATATAGCTTACGTTTTTATGATGCTGGATAACGCTTCTTATCTTTCGTTCCACAAGATCGGAATCATACTCTAAAACCCTTTGTATCTCATCCAATATAACTACTACCTTCTTTCTCTCCCTTGCTGCCATCTTCGCTGGGGCCTCCAGAACCTCTTCCAGGCTAGGCCCAACCTGAGCCTGCCTCGACATCCCGAATGTAACCTGCGGCTTTCCATCCTCATCGACCGTCAGGCTTGGCGTCAACCTTTGAAAAATCGACTTGGCAAATTTCAGAGCTTTATCCGCCGGTTTATTCGCAGATTTGGCCACCGCCTTGGCCATTTCCTCAATAAAAGAGAGATCTCCATCTGTTGGCCAGAGATCGGCGTACACGGCGATGAACTTTTTTTCGTCTAGTTTTCTAAGTGCCAGACGCACTAGAGACGTCTTCCCGAATCGGCGCTCCGAATAGAGAAATGCCCGGCCACTGTTCTCCATTACCCTGATAATTTCTGCCAGCTCTTTCTTGCGATTGCAGAAACTATCTTCCAATACTACGCCACCGTACTGAAACGGGTTATTCATAATACGCACTCCGCGTAACGCAATGTGCGTAATTCTTTTTTGTTCTTACTGCCATTAATAAACTTCCCCAATCGTTAAAATCAGTTCAAACCGCTACGAAGCTGATGATGCCGGGCTGGCGGAGGATCTTGAGGAACTCGCGGATCTCCGAGCGCTTCATGTTGAGCGCGTTCTTGGAGTAGAAGGCGGTGAGGTCTTTGATTATGGCTCTATAAGTTGATATTTATTGTGTATTGGTTTTGTCTTTCCATAAAAAGAGAAACCAATAAATTGGCATCGTAATTATACTAAATAGTATTAGATAGATGGTCCATCGATCTTTCTCTGTGGGATTAATTAATGCATTTATTTCTTAAATTTATTATATATATTATTTGTAAAGCTATTAGCCATAAAAAAACAAAGCTTGCACAACATGTCAGTATAAGCAAGGTAAATACTGGTGGATTCCATGAAGGTGGAATTGTTGATAAAAGTAAATTTGGTAAGTTATCGATATAGAATGTCGAAATCCAAATAGCAACAAAAAGAAAAAGAAACAATGTTGCTAAACCTAGTAATATTTTATGGTTCTTTTTCATCATAACCTCTACGAGTAAGAAAATATCTAGAGCGTGAACTTCTCACCCAGGAACTTCTCCCTGGCCCCGGCGTGCTCCACTATCTCCTTGGGATTCCCCTTGGCGAACACCTGTCCCTCATAGATGACGTAGGCCCGGTCGGTGATCTCCAGCGTCTCCCGCACGTTGTGGTCGGTCACCAGCACCCCGATGCCCCGCTCCTTGAGCTTGATGACCAGGGCCTGGATGTCGGCCCGGGCGATGGGGTCGATGCCGGTGAACGGCTCGTCCAGCAGGAGGAACGAGGGGTTGGTCACCAGGGCCCGGGTCACCTCCACCCGCCGCCGCTCCCCGCCCGAGATGGCGTAGGCCTTCTTGCGGGCCAGATGGGTGATGGACAGCTCCTCCAGCAGCTTCTGCAGGCGCTCCCTCCTCTCCTGGGCGGTGATGGGGAGGATCTCCAGAATGGCCATGATGTTCTCCTCCACCGTCAGCTTCCGGAACACCGATGGCTCCTGGGTGAGGTAGCCCAGCCCCAGCCGGGCCCGCTGGTACATGGGCAGGGCGGTGATCTCGGTGTTGTCCAGAAAGACGGCGCCCAGGTCGGGCTTGAGAAGGCCGGTGATGATGTTGAAGGTGGTGGTCTTGCCGGCGCCGTTGGGGCCCAGGAGCCCCACCACCTCGCCCTGGCTTATCTCCAGGGTGATGCCGTTGACCGCCCGGTGGCTCTTGTAGCTCTTGAAGATGTTGTCCACCCTCAGGGTGCGGTTGTCACTTCCTGTCATTATCATCATTTTAATCTTTATGCTTTTAAAACCGAATGTCGAAATCCGAAAATGCCGAAACAAGCTCGAAAAACGAAACAGGGGCGAAACAGCACGGCGATTCAGGATTCGGATTTGTTCCGAATTTCGATGTTCGTATTTCGGATTTAGTGACTAGGCCGGCCACAGCCTCCCCTCCCTCAGCTCCAGCATCCTTCCGGCCCTGGCCGCCACCTCCCGGTTGTGGGTGACGATCACCATGGAAAGCCCGGTCTCCCGGCTCAGCCGCCACAGTAGATCGATGACCGCCTGCCCCAATTTGTTGTCCAGGTTTCCGGTGGGTTCGTCGGCCAGCAGTATCCCGGGGGAGTTGGCCAGGGCCCGGGCGATGGCCGCCCTCTGCTGCTCCCCGCCCGATAACTCGGCCGGCTTGTGCCCGGCCCGGGGAGACAGCTCCACCATCTCCAGCAACCGGGCCGCCTCCTTCAACGACTGGTCCAGCGGCTGGCCGGCCACCATCATGGGGATGGCCGCGTTCTCCAGCGCGGTGAACTCCGGCAGCAGGTGGTGGAACTGGAAGACGAACCCGATCCGCTTTCCCCGCAACCCGGCCAGCTGGCGGTCGCTCAGCAGAGAGGTGTCCTGCCCCCCTAACAGCAACCGCCCTGAGGTCGGCCGGTCCAGGCATCCCAGGATGTGAAGCAACGTGGACTTGCCGGAGCCCGAGGCCCCGACAACGGAGACGATCTCGCCGGGCTTAAGCTCGAAGTCCAGCCCGTGCAGCACGCGCAGGCTGCCGCCCGGCCCGGCGAATTCGCGGCCGATGCCCTGGGCATGTATCAACGGTCCTGTACGGCTTACCGAGGAATGGTTCATCATCAAGTACTAAGAAGTTATCCGGACCACCCCTTGCTCCCTCCTCGGGCCTGCACTGAGACCTGCCGAAGTGTATGGAGGGGAATTAATGGGAGGTCTCCCGCTTCACCAGCACCCAAAACAGCGCCGCCGCCAGCGCGGCCGCCGCCCCGCCGTAGATGAAGGCGGCCTGCGGTCCCAGGGCCGTCCATAATAGCCCGGCCGCCAGGCTGGCCAGAAAACCCGCCAGCCCGGCGATCATGTTGTAGGCCCCGAGGGCCGTGGCCCGGTGGGACTCGCCCACCAGCACCGAGACGTAGGCCTTGCCCACCCCGTCGGTCATGGCGGTGTACAGCCCGTAGACCGCGAACAGCATCCAGATCCATTTGGGATCCCCCAACAGGGCGAATCCAAAGTATACCGCAGAAAAGACCAATAGTCCAATGAAAAATACCCTTCGCTTGCCCAGCCGGTCGGCCAGGATCCCGGCCGGCAGCGAGGCCAGCGAATAGACCAGGTTGTAGAGCACGTAGGCCAGGATGACGGTGACCATGGACAGCCCCATGTCCTTGGCCCTCAGGATGAGGAATGCGTCCGATGAGTTGCCCAGGTAGAACACCAGGTTTACCAGCAGAAAGACCTTGAGATCCTTGTTGAAGATCCCCCAGCCGAAGGACGGTTTCTTGAACTTGGCGGAGAACGGACGCTCTTTCACGATGAACAGCAGCATCACCCCCAACGCCGCCGGCAAGAAGGCCCAAAGGAAGACCTTGCGGTAGGCCTCGGGGCTCTCGCCGTAGTGGCTCATGAACCACAGGGCCAGCAGGGGCCCCAGCACCGCCCCCATGCTGTCCATGGCCCGGTGCAGGCCGAAGGCTTTTCCCCGGTCCTTCTCCCCGGTGTAGTCGGCGATCAGCGCGTCCCGGGCGGCGCTCCGCAGCCCCTTGCCGCTGCGGTCGGCCAGCCGCATCAGGAGGACGAAGGGCCAGCCGGCCGCCAGGGCCAGGAGCGGCTTGGAGAAGGCCGACAGGCCGTAGCCTCCGATGACGAACGGCTTGCGCCGCCCGGTCCGGTCCGACCACCAGCCCGAGAATACCTTGAGGACGTTGGCCGTGCCCTCGGCCGCGCCCTCGATCAGCCCCAGGGCGGCCACCGGCGCCCCCAGCACCGTGGTCAGGAAGATGGGCACCAGCGGGTAGAGCATCTCCGACGAGATGTCGGTGAACAGGCTGACCCCGCCCAGCACCGCCACGTTGGGCGAAAGGCCCATGATCTTTTTCTTTTCCATTTGTCCGTCCATGAATCCTCAAACCGACTTCAGTGCGTTCTCGATGGATGCTACGGCCGTTTCCATCCGGCAGCAGCTTTCGATTTTCCCCATGGCCGCCCCGGCCAGCTTCCTCCTGAGTGCCGGGTCGGACAGCAGGCGGATGACGGCTCTCGAGAGTCCCCCGGCGTCGCCCGGCTCGACCAGCAGGCCGTTCACCCCGTCGTCTATAAGTTCCGGGATGCCGCCGCCGCGCGCCGAGACCACCGGCACCCCCAGGGCCATGGCCTCGGCCACCGCCCGCCCGAAGCCCTCGGGAACTATCGGGCAGTGGACCATCACGTCCAGCGCGTTCATCGCCGGCAGGGCGCGATCCAGCTGCCCGGTGAAAAATATCCTTTCCGCGTTCCGGCCCCGACTTATGCCCGACCGCAGGCTTTCCCAGTAGGCCTCCTCCCCAAACAACGCTCCGCCCACGATCAGGAACCTGGCGTCGGGAAGGCTCTCCAGGATTTTGCCGGCCGCCTCGATGAAAACATTCTGGCCCTTTCCCGGGGCGATTCGGGAGACCATGCCCGCCAGCGGCGCCCCGGGCGGCAGGCCCAGCCTCCGGCGGACCGCCTGTCTGGGGATGGCCGCGGCCTGACGCCGGACAAGCGCGGCGTCGATGCCGTTGGGAACGATGGCCACCCTGTCCCCCGCCCCCCGGCCGAACTGGCGCGACACCGCCCGGGATACGCAGACGATCCTGGAGGGAAGGAGCCGGGACAGGGCGGCCATCGCTTGGCGCAAGGCAGGCTGGGCCAGGATCTCCCGGGCATGCCAGACCACCGGCACCCCTGCCAGCCGACCGGCCAGGCCGCCGAGCACATGCGCCTTCTGGCTGTGGGTGTACAGCGCGTCCGGTTTTTCGGACCTGAGCAACGCCGCCAGCCTCGCCACGGAATCGACGGCGGGCAGCACTGGAAGGCCTCGGACAAATGGCCCGCGCTGCCAGCCCAGCAGGCGCGGCGGAATATGGGCATCCAGGATTTTCACTCCAAAACCCCGGGCCCTGGACTTCAGCGGCCCTTCGCCGGGCGCCAGCAGGGCCGGCTCAAAACCCCTCCGGTCGATGCGCGCCATTATATCCAGCATGCTGAGCTCGGCCCCGCCCAGCGCCTGGGAATGGCTGAAGAAAACGACCTTCTTCAAGCCAGCTCCCCCAATCCTTCCAGCGCTTCCTCCACCCCGATGTCCAGGCAGATCCTCCTCTGGTGCCGGCATCGGACGGGACGGCCGGGCCGGTAGCAGGGCCGGCAGTCCGCCTTGCCCGTCAGCACTCTGACCCTGGGCCCGTAGGGCCGGTACATCCTTTCGTCGCTGGGGCCCATCAGGGCCAGGGTGGGGACCCCCAGGGCCGCGGCGCAGTGGGCCAGGCCGCTGTCGGCGGCGATGAAGGCCGCGCATCTCTCGATCATCGCCAGCGCCGTCTCCAGGTCCGCGCAGAACGGCACTGCCCGGGTTCCTATCCCCGAGGCCGCCCGCGCCGCCAGCCCCTCCTCTCCCGGCCCGCCGAAAACTACTATTCTCCTGCCTTGGCCAACCAGCGCCCTTCCCAATTCCACGAATCTTTCCTCCGGCCAGCGGCGCACCGGATTGCCCGACCCGGGATGAAGTCCTGTTATCGCTGTTTTCCCGCCGATACCGGCATTCTCCAGGAAACACACAACCGCCTCCCTGGCCCTCTGGTTTACGGGTATATCGAAGGCCGCTTCTCCGCGCCGAAGGCCGATCGCTTCCAGCATGGCCAGGTTCCGCTCCACCAGGTGGCTTCCCCGGTTCCCGGTGGCCACCGGCCGGTTCAACAGCGGATTTCTAAGCTCCGCATCCCCGATCCGAAGCCTTGCCCCGCCCAGAACGGACAGCAGTCCATACCGCCACCTGGGGTAGGGCAGGCTGGCCAAGGCAATGTCCGCCTTGGCCGCTTGCAGGACCCCCAGGAGGCCGTCGTCTTTTGCCGTTTTCACGTTTTTAAGCCGCCCTGGTTCGGGCACCAGCCTGGCCATCTCCGGTCCGGGGAGGACCAGCGACACGTTCCGATCCCCCAGGGCCGCCCGGGCGGCGTTTATCATGGGCAGGGCCATGACCGCGTTTCCCAGTCCGCCCCATACGTATATAGTAATTGTCCTGCCTGCCCAAGGTTCGGGCTCCCTGACCCCCCCGGCCTCGCCCGGGCCTGACCCGAAGCGAACGACCTGGTGCCTGGCGCGGGGCCCGAACCAGATTCTCCGCCAGAGGCCGCCCGCTATCGGGGGTTCCGGCCCGGGCTTTATCCCCCTCCAGCCTTCCGCCGCCGGCGCCTGGCCGAAACGATGCTCCCACATCCGGCCCCACTTCATCCGGAACATCAGCCGGCCGTGCCTCCGGTGCAGCTTCCACCCCAGCGACACCCGTCCCCCGGCGAAGATGCTGGAACGGCTGGCGAAGTGGTAGAATACGGCGCCCCGGGCGCGGACCATCTCCGGGGCCGGGTCCAGCAGGGCCAGGCGGATGAAGAGGTCGGGGTCCGAGGCCGAGCCGGGCTCGAAGCGTTCATCGAGCCCGCCCACCCTGTCCCAGAGCGTCCTGGATATCATGAACGGATAGTTGACCCCCGGTTCGGTCACCGCCGCCGCCTCCCTCCGCGCCGCGGCGAAGAAATCGTCGCGCCTGAATGAGCCGGGGTGGTGTCCGAAATCGCGGACGGCGTGCGGCGGCGGGGCCGGGATCAGCCCCGGCTCCCAGCAGACGGCGCTGACCACGGTTTTCGGCCCGGCCGGCCTGAGCATAGCGTCGAGCCATCCCGGCCCCGGCACCATGTCGTCGTTGCAAAAAAGCAGGTAGTCGCCCCGGGCCTGGGCCGCCGCCAGGTTGGTTGTGGCGCAGGCGCCCTGGCGCCTTTCGGTGACGCTTAAGGTGACCGGATGTCTCTCGAGGGCCCGGCGGAAATCTGGGCGGTCGCCGTCAAGGCCGACCACTACTTCGCACCTCTCCTCTGTAAGGAATTCTGCCAGGGATATTTTCAGGCAGTCCAGCGCCCGGAAGGTGGGGATGATGACCGACACCAGAGGATGCTTCATTGTTCCGATCCCAGTTCCTTCCTGGCAGCCTGGGGCCCGCAGTTGAACAGGAGGTCCACTATGGAAAGCCCCGGTGCGAACCCCCCCCAAAGCTGGGGATACGGATCCGGCCAATACCTCAACATCTCCAGGTTGACGCCGGCCTTGGCGAACAAGCCCCGGTCAAGATACTTGCCTCCACTGGGGCCGGAGAGGTAGTTGTCGGCGCCCGTTTTTTTGCAGATTTCCACCAGCAGCTCGGTGGACTGTGAGTCGATCGCGAGTTCCGAAAGCCTGACAAGGCGCGTCACGATCCCCAGGGTCCCGGCCAGATGCCTTATCAGGCTTATGTTCATTTCGCAGAGCCCTTCCCATGGCCGGCCGTATGCCAATTCCAGCAGTTCTCCCTGCCGGTCGAAATAGGGGGCCTTGGCGTAATTGGATTCCAGGGTCCGGCGGTGGTCGTGCTGCCAGGGGTCCTGGCTGTCGATCCCCACCTCTGCTATTTTCTGATAGTAGCGCCCTTTCTTGCGAACCGGCACCGACATCCAGTGCTTGGCTCCGTCGGACTGCTTGATCAGGCAGCGGGCGGTATAGGAGCGCCTGGCGTACTGCACCGAGTCCAGCAGGACGAAGACGTCGCACCGGGCCATCTTGCGAAAGAAACCGGCCCAGGGAAGATAATTGGGCTGGTGGGCAGCCAGAATCATCCCATACCTCCGCCTATCGCCCCTTCCTTTTGAACCTTATCAGACCGCTAAGCAGGGCATCCTCGGTGTCTATGTGAGACGAGAGAAGAGAGATGTCAGAAGCCGCCAACAAGCGCAGTTCGGAACAAAGCACTGCCTGAGTGTCCAACTCGCTTAATGAGCTTCTGGCGATGATGAAAAACTGGAGGGAATCCCTCTCTCCGCTTCGGGCTGCGCCCTCAGCTATGTTCGAGGCTACCGAAATCGCGGCCCGCCTCATTTGCGAAGCCAAACAAAATCTCTCCTCGGCCGGAAGCCTCTCCGTTACCTGATATACCGACTTGGCAAGCGCTATTGCTTCCTGCCAGGCTTTTAGCTTTTTGTGCGCTTTCTCCATCCGACACTCTTCTTTCTTCTTGCTTCTTCCGTCTCACTCCATCTATCGGATGACCCAGCGCAGCACCTCGAAGGCCTCGGCGTGTTTCGCCCCTATCTGCGTCCCCCGGGTGACGGCCAGGGAGCGGACGAAGTTCTCGTTGGCGTAGAACCTGTCCAGCTGCGATTTGTAGCACATCAGGGCGTCCAACTTGGCTTTTACGTGAGCCTCTTCCAGGATGACGAAGCACTCGGTGTCGAAGGTCCGGTTGTTCCATGGGATCTCGTATCCGAGAATAGTTGTGTCCTTGAAGGCCCGGAATCCCTCCTGCGAAATGGTGAGGTGGTCCTGGTGGGTGTCGGTGGACGACGGCAGCAGCACCAGGTCCGGCCCGATCTCGGATTTCAGGCGGATCATGTCGTCCAGTATGGCCTGGCGGTGCTGGGGGAAGTCGCGCACTCCGTAGTCCATGATGTGTTGTCGAGCTTCCGGAATGCCCAGGGATTTCATGGCCGCCTTGAGCTCCCTGACCAGCGCGTCCGGGGCCACTCCGGGCGGCAGCGACTTCTCGGCCGAGGAGAAGGCGGCGTAGTGAACCTCCGCCCCCCGGGAGATGAGCTTGGCCATGGTTCCCCCGCAGCCGAACTCGCCGTCGTCGGTGTGCGGGGCCAGTATCAGGGCTTTTCTGAAGATCATCTGGACCTCAAAGCTTGGTTTACGGCTTGGCGCCAGAGTCCGGCGCATGCCTCTAGGGAAAGGTATTCCCGGGCCAGCTTGAAACCGTTGTCCCTAAGCGTTTCGTAATTTCTCAGGAACTCTTTTTCCTTCTCCAGCGGTTCCGAGGGATCGTCCGGGTCCACCGCCATCCCGCAGCGATACCGGTCGAGCAGCCGGGCGGCCCCCTCGACGAACGGGGTGCAGATCACCGGGAGGCCGGAAGCCAGGTATTCCCCGAGCTTGACCGAGAGGCAGGCATGGGTGTTGGCCACCCGGCGCTCCAGGATCAGCCCGGCGTCGCCCAGCGCCCGGACCTCTGGCAGCTGGCCGGGCCGGGGATTGATTATCATGAAGTCGGCCGGCGCCAGGCCCTCCCCGAGGAAGGCGGCCCGGATCTCCGGAACAAAGGCCTCGGTCCCGGTGGCCGCCACCAGGATAGCGTCCGGGCGGGCTCTCCGGAAACGCAGCAAATACCTGGCGATAAGGCCCCGGTCTCCTTTGGTGCCGAACGATCCCAGGTGAAGGAGGACGAACCGGCCGGCCAGCCCGTGCCTTCTCTTCGCCTCTTTTCGCAGCCCGGGATCGAACCTGATCTCGTCCGCGTCCACGCAGCAGGGTATCACCGAGACCCTGGCCCCTGGCGCCAGGCGGCGCACATGCTCGGCGAAAGGCCCGGACACCGCCAGACATCCCGCGGCATCGGAGATCAGCTCCAGTTCCCGCCGCTTCCAGAAGAGAAAATCGGCCGAGCCGGACTCGAAGGCTCCCGCGTTGACGCATTCCTCCGGATACATGCCGCGCATGTCGAAAACGTACGGCACCCCCGTCGCCTGGCGGGCCAGCCGCGCCAGCAGCGCCGCCGGGTAACTGCGGGCGACGATCAGTGACGCAGGCCTGAGAAGCAGATGCGATATTAATATAGGGTAGGTTGAAACGGCGAAGGCCGCCGCCTGGCCGGCCCCCAGATTGAACCGGCGGGGATGCCAGGGGTATGGCGTCTGCCTGAAGACGGCAGCGGCTCCCCGGGAGGCAAGCCAGCAACGGATTCGCCTGATCTCTGCCCCGCTCCGGCGAAAGCTGGACAGCGGCGATCTCATGGAGTAGCGGAACAAGAAAGGCGTCAGCGCCAGGCACTCCCATTCCACCCCGGGCACGCTTCCGAGGGCCCGGGCCATCGGCCTGAGGAACTGGGTCTCGATCAGCCTTCCCCTGAAGGGCGGCTCGATGGCGGTCAGGGCCAGCACCCGCTTCATGGGCCCAGCAGCCGGTGGTACTGGCTGAGATCCCCGGCCCGGATGAAAAGGCTTTTCCTCAGGCCCACCCCGCCCCGCCGCTTCAGCCAGTACAGTCCGGCCGCGGAAACCAGCAGGTAGGCCAGGGATGACGCCCAGGCCGCCCCCATCATCCCCCAGCGCGGTATCATGGCCAGGTCCAGGATCACGGTGGCCGCCAGGCCCAGGAACGCGGCATAGCTGAGGTACTGTGGCCGGCCGATGCCGGCCAGGTGTCCCAATGCCAGCTTGGCCGGGGCCATGGCGACGACCCCTATAAGCAGCACCTGCAGCGCCCGGGCCGAGGGGGCAAAGTCCTGCCCGTAAAGCGCGGTCACCAGCGGCCCGGCCAGAAGCCCCATGGCGGCCGCCAGCAGCAGGCTCCAGAAGACCGTGTGCCTCATGGCCCGGCTGCTTAACTCCTCCGCCTGGCCGGGCGCCGACCTGGCGGAGACGGCCGGAAACAGCACTATGTTGACGCCGTTTGGTATGTGCCAGACCAGTTCGGCGGCGAAGACCGCGGTGGCGTATAGCCCCACCTGGCCGCTGTCCCAGAATGCCGCCAGGATGAAAAGATCCAGGCGGTAGTTGAGGAACTGGAGCAGCTGTCCCGGCAAGGCCCTGAGGCCGTATCCCAGCGATCTCCTGAAGTCGGTCAGCGAGGGCATCAGGGACAGCGCCCGGTCCCGCCGCAGCATGGCCGCGGCCGCGGCCGCGGCCAGCGCCAGGGAGATGTTGACCGCCCAGAGCGCCCCGGCCACCCCCCACTCCAGCCAGGACACCAGGGCCAAGAGGGCCGCCAGCCGCAACCCGTGGCGCATCAGCATGGAAAGGTTGAACGCGCCTATGCGCTGCAGGCCTCGCAGCAGGTTGGCCTGGCAATCCAGGAGAATGGCCGGCGGCAGCCCCATCAGGGCCACGGCCAGCAGGGACATGTCCATCGGCCTTTTCAGGGCCAGCCCCGCCAGCGGCGCCGCGAAAAAGGCGGCCGCCGCCAGTCCCAGTCCGGCCGCCCACGACAGCCACCAGGAGTTGGCCCAGGCCCTTGGGGCCGTCACCCGGCCGCTGCCCACCAGATGCACGTTGGCCGCCCCCATGCCCAGGTTCCCGGCGGTGGCCAGGGCCCCGGCCAGCATGACGTAGAGGGTTATGGCCCCCTTGGCCGATGGGCCAAGCGTCCTAGCGATGATGATGCCCGAGCCCAGCCCCAGGACCAGCCCGGCCGTCTGGACCCCGATCGACCCCAGGCTCTGCCTCAGCATCCCCATGTTAAAAAGACGGGGTGCCACCCCGTCTTCTCCGGATTCTTGTCAGATCCCATGTCCAATGCCTTCGTCCCCCATCGGAACGTCCCGGCCTCAACCGCCCAGCTTCTGGTCCAGGGCCTGTTCCTCCCGCCTCTTGGCCTCGATGCGGCTGCCTATCTCCGCCTCCTCCTTGCGCCTGGCCTCTATCCTGCGGTCGAGATCGATGACCTTCTTTCTGATCTCCTCGATCTTGCGGGCCAGCAGCATCTCCTCCTTGCGGTGGTTTTCGATCTTATGCACCAGATCCTGGTCCTGCTGGCTGAGGTTGGCCGACCTCTCCTCCGGCGAAGCGTCCAGCATCGATTTGCGCTGCTCCAGCTGGCCGGCCAGCTCGGCCGCCTCCTTCTGCAGGCCCTCCAGCTTGTAGGTCTCCTCGAACTGCAGCTTGCGCATGGCCTCTATCTGGGATTCGATGAAGTTCTGCTGGGACTTGAGCTCGTCGGCCTTGGCCAGCTCCTTGCGGGCCGACTCCAGCCTGGCGTTGATCGAGGCCTCCTCGGCCTTGAGAGCCCGGAGCGCGTTGGCGTCGGCCGGGGCCCCGGCCGCGCCGGCCTTGGCCGGCACCCCGCCCATGGCGCCCACCAGCACCACCGGCATCACCAGGCCCAGGATCAGGGCCACCGCCCCGGCGATGATCACCAGGTCCTTGCCCCCGGACGCCGGGGCCGCCTGCTTCTGGGCCACCACCAGCCTCAGGCCGCCCAGCAGCCTGTCCTGGATCTTCAAGGGCGTCGACACCAGCTTCTGCTCCGGCGTCATCTGGCCCACGAAAAACTTGGCCGGGTCGGGGACCTTGATGCCGGACGGGGGCTGGTACGGCTTCTCGATGTCGTCGGCCTTGGTGGAGTAGATGACATCGTTCTTGTCGTTCAGCACCCACACCTGACCCAGCTCGGGGAAGACCTCCTTCAGGTCCTTGACCGTCTTCTCCAGGGCGAACTGCTGCTCCATGGGATCGCTGTAATCCAGGAGGATCTTGGTGGAGACCATCCCGGCCGATTTTGCCAGGACCTCCATCTGCTTCTCCGCCTGGACCTGCGAATCCTGCCCTCCTCCGGGCCAGCTCATCAGGGCCGCCCCGGTGACGCCGCCGATGGTGATGACGGCCACGGCGATCAGGGCGGCGACCACGCCGCCGGATTTGGAACCCTTGGTCTTGGCCATGTTTAGCCCCCTTCAATCCATACTATATATTATTACCATAATTGCGGCGAGAAGTCAACCGTTTTTTTGCCCCGCCAGACGGATCCTCAGGCCCGATTCGCCCGCCAGCAGCAGCAGGGCCAGCAACAGCAGAGCCCTCCAGGCCGGCTGCCCCGGGCCGGACCGGCCGGGGCCGGCGCCTTCGGCCGCCCAATCCACCTGAGCGAGCATCGCCGCCAGCTTTTCCGGCTCCAGCGGTTCCAGGTCCGATTCTCCGGACGGGAGGTTGGCCGCCGCCACCCGCCGGCCGCCCGGGCCGGAGACCCGGTACCATCCGGGTTTGTCCAGGGCCCAAGACCGCATCCTGTTTTCGGTGACCCCCGGCAAGCTCCCTCCACCTGGAACGGCCAGTCCCCCGGCCAGCTCCTGGCGCAGGCGGAGCGTGTCCCCGGCATGGAACTGAACCGCCCGGCACCATTCGCCGGCATGTTCCAGCGATCGGTGCAGCATCACCGGAAAGGCCGGCCGGTAGGCCAGGTCGCTCATCGAGGGGTCTATCCCGAAAAGCCATAGGACCAGCGGTCCGCGGGAAGATTCCTCCAGCACCAGGCCCGGATCCCTACCCCCGATCATCAGGGCCGCCGGTACCGGGTAAGCCGCCCTCCAATACCGGCTGACCTGGACCGCCCCGGCCGACCGGGCATCCCATTCCGGCCCCAGCCCTGACGGTCCCGGTGTCAGCCTCTGCGGCTGTTCACCGGCCTGGATCATCATTAAAAGATTCGCGGCCGAACCCAGGCCCGCCAGCAGCCTGTTGTACCGGTCGGGCGCGTCCTGCAGCGGCACGATGACCACCGCTCCCTTGCCCGGCCCGACCGCGCCGGAGAGGACTTCGATCAGCGGCTCCTCCAGCCGGCTGGCCGCCACCAGGATGACGTCGGCTTGCCTCAGGTCGCCGGGCCCCGGCGACATCGTCCGTTTCCAGCGCCAGCCGGCCCCGGACAGCGATTCCAGGGCCCTGGCCAGCAGGGCCTGTCCCGGGGCGTCGGCCTCGGCCGCCACCAGGCACATCTTGCCGGCCGCCCCGGACCCGCCCAGGTAGTAGGCGTTGTCCAGCGCCAGCCCGTCGTCCTGCGCCCTCAGGCAAAGCGAGTCCCCGGACGGTAGCTCCATCCCGATCGAGAAACTCCCGTCCTCCAAAACGGCGGCCGACGTCCGGTGGACCACCCGCCCGCCCTGCTCCAGGCTGACCCGGGCCGGCCCCTCCCCGGTCCACCTTCCATCCACCGCCAGCCGGCCGCGCAGGGACGAGGCCGTGACGGAAAGCCATGTCAGGTTGGCCGGCGGCGGCTTCAGCCCGGCGTCCACCAGGACCACCCTGGCCTTCGACTCCAGCCTCTCCACGGGTCCACCGGTCCCGCCGAGTGAAGATCTTTGGAAATCGCTGGCCATGATGATCAACGGCGATTTCGCCTGGACCAGCATCCGGTCGGCCGCGGCCAGCGCCCCGGCCAGGTCGGTGCCCGCCTCCCTGGGTTCGGCCGCTTCGATCGCCCGGGAGGCGGCCCCGGGTGCCACGAAACCGGACAGCACCGGCGTCCCCCGGCCGCCGCCTACGACCGCCACCCTGGACCCCGTCCCCAGCCCCTTCAGCACCTTGTCCAGTCCGCGCTTGGCGACGTCCATGGCGGTGATGCCGCCGCGCCCGGACGCCATGCTGGCCGAATCGTCCAGGATGACCACCGCCCACTGTTCGGCCGGGGACAGCCATCCCGGCAGGCCGCCCCGCACCAGGGGCCGGGCCAGCACGGCCACCAGGACCACGACCATCAGCGTTCGGATCGCCAAAAGCAGCAGCTCCTCCAGCCGGTGCCTCCTCCAGACCACGACCTGCTGCTCGGTCAGCAGCATCAGGCTGGGAAAGGGGATCCTCCGGAAGCGGCGCCGGCGCAGCAGGTGCAGCAGCCAGGGCACGGCGGCCAGGGGCAGCAGGGCCCAGGCCCAGGGGTATTGGAATCCGACGAAGTCCATCCGGTTATTCCGGCCGGGAGTTCACCATCCGCCAGAAGTGGTCCAGCGACCCGGTCCCCCGGCCGGTGCGGTAGGAACGGCCGATGGCGCCGGTGACATACCGCTTGGCCCCGCGCACCGCCTCGCCGATGCCGCGGCCCCGGGCCAGATAGGCGGCCATGGCCGCCGACAGGGTGCAGCCGGTGCCGTGGGTGTGCCTGGTCCGGACCCTTGATGAGCGGAGTTCGACAAAGCGCCGCCCGTCGAAAAGAACGTCCGCCGCCGCGCCCCCGAGGTGGCCGCCCTTCACCAGCACGTGGGACGGGCCCATGCCATGGATCCTCCGGGCCGCCTCCCGCATCTCCCCGATGGTCCTCACCGGCATCCCGGCCAGCCGGGACGCCTCGTCCATGTTGGGGGTGACCACGGCCGCCAGCGGCAGCAGCTCGCGGATCAGGGCCCTCTCCGCCGACCGCTTGAGCAGGGGATGCCCCCCCTTGGCCACCATCACCGGGTCCACCACCAGCGGCTTGATGTTGAACCTTTTGACGTCGCGGGCCACCTGCCTGATCATCCCGGCGTCGAACAGCATCCCCGTCTTGGCCGCCCCGCACCCGATGTCCTCCATCACCGCCTTGATCTGGGCCGAGACGATCCCGGCGGAGAGGCGCTCCACCCCTAAGACACCTTGGCTGTTCTGGGCGGTGACCGCCGTCACGGCGCACAGCCCGTGGACCCCCAACGAGGCGAAGGTCCGCAGGTCGGCCTGGATGCCGGCCCCGCCCCCGGAGTCCGAGCCGGCGATGGTCAGGGCGAAATACTTCATATAGTGACTATACTATCTTTATATCTTCCGAAGGTATGGCCGATGTCCGCTGCCCGGTGGGCGTCGCTGCCCAGCACCACCCGGCCGTTCATGTCCAGGAAATTTTTTATTACCCCGATATTTGGATAGGTGTCGTTGGGGTCCTGCCTCAGCCCCGAGGTATTGAGCTCGACCATCGTGCCGCCGGAGGCGGCCGCCTTCAGTATCCCGTCGATCTCGGCCGCGTACCTCCTCCAGTCCATCGGGCCGTAATGCCTGTGCCCGTACTTCTTGCACAGGTCCAGGTGGCCCACCGCGTCGAACAGGCCGCTGGCGGCCAGCCGCCGGGCCTCCTCGAAGTATGGCCGGTAGGCCTCCTCCTCCGACTTCCCGGCGAAGTATTCATCCTGCCTCTCGACCCGCGAGATGTCCCCGTCGCCTACCATGTGCACCGATCCGATGGAGTAATCGTAGCCGCCCGTCTTGAGAAAGCGGGCGATCTGTTTCTCGAACTTCGCCTGATAGGTGACCTCCACCCCCCTGAAGACGCGCAGGCCCGGAAACTCCCGGCGGCAGGCCTCGACGCCGTCCCTGACGGCCAGGGCGTCGTAGAACCCGAAGCCCTCGTCCGAGGGATCGAAGTCCACGTGCTCGGTGAAGACCAGGGCCCGAAGGCCGATCTCCAGCGCCCGCCGGCAGGCGTCCCGCGGGGCCATGTCAGAGTCGCACGAATGGCGGGTGTGGAGGTGGGTGTCTATCTCGCCCAGATTGAAGACGAGGATCTCTTGGTTCATTGTTATTACTCAGAGCACTTGATAAGCATATTCCCTGTGGTAAACGAAGTTATTCTATAAGGAAGCCAGGAAAGCAGGAGTCCATCGGGGTTTCCATGGTTAAGGCTTCATGTATTCATGGATTCCTAATAAAAAGCTATCCATATATTGACCCCGTTAATATCCGGAGCTGCTTGAATGAGTTCTATGGAGCAAAGTCGCACTTAGAAACAATGGCTGTGGTTTCGCGTTTTTCGCGGGCAATCCCGTTCAGTACCTCCTCGCCCAGCCGCCTTTCTTCCTCCAGGCCGGCGGTTCGCCGTCCTCGCCCCAGTACTCGGTGATCCGGGCGATGAGCCCGACACGGAACTCGAAGAACGAGACCGCGTGGAAACTGGCCCGGCCGTCCCCGGAGCGGATTCTGGCGACCGAGACCACACCCGTCCCGCAGGGGTTGATGGAAACGATCCCCGCCTTCCATCTGCCGGGGTATCTGCGGTTGGCCTCGATGAATTTATCCCTGCCGCGGAATTCATCCCGGGTGTTGGGCCAGCGCACCACCGCCCGCGGGTGCATCAGCTTTTCGGCCTTGTCGAAGTCCCCACGGCCGAACAGGCCCAGGAACTTCCTGACCGTCATCAGCTTTTTATCCATTCATCTCCCTCTCGGCCTGGCCGGCCTTCTCCGGCATGCCCAGCTTGCGGTAAAGCTCGGACGAATGCTCCAGGTACTCCGCGGCCTTGGCGTTATTGCCTATTTGTTTATAGGCCAAGCCCGCCGTCAGCGAGGCCTTGGCCGCCACCGCATCGTCAGCGCACGACTCCGCCCCCTTCATGGCGCTGAGGGCGAGCTCCAGGGACTCCTCCTGTCTTCCCTGGCGCCGGCGCAGCTCGGCCAGGTCGGCCAGGACGTCGCCGAGCTGGTCCTCGTCCTCAAGTTCCCGGAAAAGCTTTTCGGACCTCGACAGCAGGGGATCGGCCTCGCCCAGCCGGCCCAGCTCCATCAGGACGAAGCCCAGCGAGCTGGCCGCCTTGGCCGTATCGGCCTTCTGCCCGACCGACTCCATGATGGCCAGGTCCTCGGCGAAGCATCCGGCCGCCGCCTCCAGGTCGCCGCGCGCCCGGTGCACCAGGCCGATGTTGCCGGCGGCCATGGCCTGCCCCTGGCGGTAGCCTATCTCCCGGGAGATGTCGTAGTACTGCCGGTAGCATTCCAGGGCCCGACCGTGCTCCTTCAGGCTGTAGTGGACGTTCCCCAGGTTTCCCCAGGCGATGCCCACCCCCTGCCGGTCGCCCATCATCGAGGCCGCCTCCAGATTGACTTGGTACAGCCGGCGGGCATTGCCGTAGTCGCGCTGGGAGCAGTACACCGTGCCCAGGTTGCAGCTGGTCTTCCAGATGCCTGAGAGGAAGTTGATCTCCCGGAACATCTCCAGGGCTCTGGAAAACACCTCGATCGCCTCCCTTGCCCGGTCCCTCGCCAGGTGCGCGTTGCCCAGGAAGCTCAGGGAGACGGCCGTCTCCCTGAAGTCGCCCAGCCGCTGGAAAAGCTCCAGGCGCTCCCGGAAGCAGGCCTCGGCTTTCTCGTACTCCCCGTGCGCCCAGTGGAGCGTGCCCGTCTTGCTGACGGCGTCGGCCGCCCCGCGCAGGTCTCCGTTCTCGCGGAAGAGGGCCTCGGCCTGACGGTAGAGCCCGGCCGACTCGCCGCCCCTCCCCAGGTTCTGGAGCATCCAGCCCAGCCGGACCAGGTTCTCGGCGCGAAGGCGCGGGTGGCCTTCCGCCGACAGGACCTGGCGCCCACGCTCGTAGGTCTCCCTGGCTTGGTCCCAGTGGCCGATGATCTCCAGAAGCTCGGCCCGGCGCCTGAGGACCTGGTATGGATAGTAGGAACCGCCCGCAAGGACCCAGTATGGCTTTCTGGCGCCTGTCATCGGCGTGACGGCCTCATGGCTCAATGATATAACAGCCGGCCGGGGCTGTCAACCTCTTTCGCCCAAGGGCAGGGGGCGTCCGGAATGGACGCCCCCTGCCCCCAGCGGCCGGCCGGCTCGGCTCAAACCGGTTCCTCCCGGTGGTTCTCGTCGCTGAACTGCTCCTTGATGTTAAGCACCTCCTCCCGGATGGCGAAGAAGGCCTCGACCATCTCCGGGTCGAAATGGGTCCCGGCCGAATCCCTGATGTACTCGAAGGTCTCCTCGACCGGTATGGGCTGGGGCCGGTAGGGCCGGGAGGTGGTCATGGCGTCGAAGACGTCGGCCACCGCCGTGATCCGCCCCACCGCCGGGATCTGGGTGCCGCGCAGGCCCAGGGGGTAGCCCCCGCCGTCCCAGTGCTCGTGGTGGGTGAGGGCGATGATCCCGGCCAGCTTGATGAACCCGTAGTCCGAACCCTCCACGATCCTGGAGCCGATGCGGGTGTGCTGCTTCATGGTCTCCCACTCGGCCAGGTCGTGCTTGCCCGGCTTCAGCAGGATGCTGTCCGGGATGCCGATCTTGCCGATGTCGTGCATGGGCGTGGCGTAGAGCAGGGCCTCGACCACCTCCTGATTGTGGCCCAGCCTGCGGGCCAGGGCCGCGGCGTAATGGCTCATCCGCTTGATGTGCTCGCCGGTGCCCCGGTCCCGGTACTCGGCCGCCCGGGAGAGGCGGAAGATGACCTCCAGCGAGGCCAGCTTGATCTTGTCGAAGGCCATCTTCAGCTGGTCGGTGCGCTTGGCCACCTCCATCTCCAGCTCCAGCTTGTCGCGGAGCATGTGGTCGTTGTAGGCCTTCACCTTGAGGAGCGACTTGACCCGGGCCTTGAGCTCCACCGTGTCCACCGGCTTGGTCAGAAAGTCGTCGGCCCCCAGCTCCACGGCCTTCAGGCGGCGCTGCTTGTCCGAGGCGGCCGAGACGATGACCACCGGGATGACCTTGGTGTCGTCCTTCTCCTTGATGGCCTTGGTGACCTCGAACCCGTCCAGGATGGGCATCATCAAGTCCATCAGGATCAGGTCCGGCCGGCACTTGTCCACCATCTCCAGGGCCTCCCGGCCGTCGTGGGCCTTGAAGACCTCGTAGCCCTGCGGCACCAGGATGGTCTCCATCAGCCTGGTGATGTGGATCTCGTCGTCGCAGATGAGGATGCGTGGTTTTTTGTCCATGG
>DHHE01000201.1:0-592 GCA_002403115.1 bacterium UBP2_UBA4780
GAGATGATGGTCACGTAGGTGGCCACCGGGCTGCGCAGCCTGATGCTGTCGCGGATGGCGGCCGCCGACCAGCCCCCGGCCATGTTCATGCGGACCTTGAAGCCCTTCTTGGTCTTCCACTCGGCCAGGGCCTGGGCGGCGGCCGAGAAGTTCTGGCCGTAGAAGATGTCGTAGTATATGGGAAGCGAGGGAGGCGCCTTGTAGCCGGCGGCCTGGTAGTTTACCGCCATCCGCTGGATCATCTCCTCCCAGGTCTTGGAGTAGTCCTTCTCCACCCCCAAGCGGGTCCTCTGCCAGTCCCCTCCCGCGAAGTCCACCTGCACCCTGATGTCGGTGGCGTAACGCACCGTGCCCCGGGCCGGGTTGTACTGGACCGGATACATGCGGACCGTCACCAGCCGGTGCCCCCGGGCCAGCCCGCCCTCGGCCGAATTGTCGTAGGCCTCGGCCTGGATGGACGGATAGTATGCGTCTGCTTTATAGGTCTTCTCGTCCAGCACGAACTTGGCCGTGGCCCCTTCAACCTTCTCGACCGATTCCAGGGCCGGCACGATGCGGCCGTCTATGCCCCAATCCTCGAGGGGAACCTCCC
>DHHE01000201.1:642-10928 GCA_002403115.1 bacterium UBP2_UBA4780
GTGAGCTGGGAGAACGCTTCCCTGTCGGTCCCGGCCGCGGCCGGCGGCACCAGGCCGGCCGAAAAGCCCATGATACCGGCCTCGATGGTGGCGCCCGACGGGGATACTGAAAGCGCTTTGACCTCCGGGTTGCCCGGCTGCTGCGACCTCAGGCCTATCCACCGGGAATCGGGCAGATCGGCCGACAGGGCCGGCAGCGCCAGAAGCAGGGCAAGGATGCAGACAATTGTGATCCTGGGGTTCATGGTCCCTCCAGAGTTGTGGTTTGATGGCTTAAACCTTAATTTTACGCCTTTTTCCGTAAAAGTCAATAGGTTTTGTGCAAATATTTACAGGGTACCTCTATTTAATACCTTTTTTAACCGCAGAGCCCGCAGAGATAATTTCGAGTCAAATGCAACAACAGTAAAATCAATATATCGCGACCTCTGCACTTCCCCTCGTAAGACTCAAATAAGGTTCAACTCNNTGAATATTTAGAGGTTCCCTACATTTATTGGCCAGGCCGCTTTCCTTATGCCTATGGACGGCCGGTCCAGGAAAAAGTCTACCGCATCCCCCTCCCCGCCTCCTGTTGCAGCAGGAAACGGAACTCCTCGTTCTCCGGCGCGGCCCGGACGGCCTGCTTCATGGCCTCCAGCATGCCGCGGAAATCCCCCCGGTTCTGGGAGGTCATGGCGCCGATGAAGATCCTGAGCCCGGCTCGGTGCCGCGACAGGAGCGCCGAATCCTCCACCCCGGCGAACATGGATTTCGGCCCGTCCCAGTCGGCGGCCGCCAGGGTCATGTTGGCCTCCCAGTTGGACTGGTCCTTGGCCCTGGGGTCGAAGAACTCAAGGTAGTTGCGGTCGTCGGTGCAGACAGCAGCCCCCTTGGCCAGCCGGGCCACCCCCTCCCCGTCCTGCAGCAGGCAGGCCGCCAAGGCGTAGGGGTCACGGTAGAACAGGGGGTCGTCGATTGACCCGGCCCGGCGCTTCCACGCTTGGAAATCGATGCTCATCGGGCGCATCGAGCCCAGAAGGACCCCGTGGGAATGCCCCAGCCACAGGCTGGAATGCGGGAAGATCGAGGCGAAGGTGGCGATGATCCCGCGGAAATCGTCCGGCGCCAGCCCGTGTAGCGGCAGGTACTGGCAGATGACGCCGTCATCCGTCAGCCTTTGCCGGCAGAGTTGGAAGTACTCCCTGGTGTATAGCTGGGCGCAACCCAGCGTCGGGTGGGTGGGGTCGGCCGAGATCAGGCCGTACTTGTCGCGGGTGCGGTTGAGGAACGTCCGGCCGTCCCCGTCGATGAAACGGATCCTGGGGTTTTCCAGCACGCCGCGGTTGAACTCTCGGAAGAAGCGGGCCGCCAGGCGCACCCCGGGCGTGATCTCCACGCAGTCGACCCTCTTCACCCCGGTATGTCCGGCCACCGTGGCCGCGGTCACCCCGATGCCGAAGCCGATCACCAGCGCCCTTTCGGGGCCGGCCCCGTAGAGGAAGGGCAGATGCCCCAGCATCTTGACCGCCTTGATGGCGTCGTAGCTGGTGCCCACCACCCCGCTGTTGTTGACGTAGCAGGCCCGGATGCCGGTGCGCCGGTCCTCGGTCACGATCACCGTGCCCTCGGCCGTCTCCCGATAGTGAATGACCTGGTCGCTCCTGGCGCCGGCCCCCATTTCCCGGTGCATGGACGGCGGCAGGACCATCACCGGCCTTGAGAAAATTGCCAGTGCCAGCAAGGCGGCGGCCCCGGCCAGTCCCGGCAGCGACCGGACATGGCGGCGCTTCTCCAAATTGGCCGCCGCCGCCGCTGCCGCGGCCGCTATGGCGGCCATCAGCCACAGCGACCGGGAGACGCCGGCCAGGGGCAGGATGATCAGGCCGGCCGCCGCCGGCCCCAGGGCCGAGCCCAGGGTGTTGACCGCGCGCAGCAGGCCGATGTCGCCCCCCACCGCGCCGGCCCGGTCGACGTAGAGGCGGCAGGCCAGCGGCGAACAGAAGCCGAGAATGGCGGTCGGCACCAAGGCCAGTCCGGCGGTCACCAGCACCGGCGGCAGGAAAATCCTGTCCGCCGGGGATGAGAGCAGGCCGGCCCAGGGGAACAGGAACAGGCCGGGCACCCGGTCCAGCAGGATCACGCCACCGGCAATGGAAAGCGCCAGGAGGGCCAGGCCGGCATGAAGCCATTCGACATGGTTCCTGAGCCGCCCGACGGCCGCCCTGAAAGCCAAGTTGCCTGCGAACAGCCCGGCCAGGTACACCGCCGCCACGGTGGCGAAGGTGTAGCTGCTGTTTGGCAGGTAGATTCTGACCGCCCGGTTCCAGACCACCTGCAGCCCCATGCCGACCAAACCGATGGCCAGGGCTATCAGCAGCAACCTGATGTTTCGCTTTGGCCGTTTCTCTTCGCCCTCCGGTTTCCGGTCCGAATCCGCCGCCCGTCGCCCGCCGCCTCCGAACGCGAAAAGAACCGCTCCGGCCGCCGCGCCGGCAGCCATGGCTGCAAGGAGCGTGTTGGCCTGGCCCAGGAAACGGATCATCAGGTAGCCGGCCGCCGCACCCCCGGCCACCGATCCCAGGGCCTCCAGGGCGTATAGCGTGCCGATGCCCCTGCCCAGGCCGGCCTTCCTCCTTATGTAGGCCCTGGCCGTGGCCGGCATCATGCCGCCGGCCGCGGCCGCCCCCGGGAGCAGCGCCAGCACCGCCATCAGATGGACGGCGGCCTCGACGGCCGGCCCGCCCCCGGCCGCCCGGTAGACGGCCGGTATGGCCGATATCAGCGCCAGCCCCCATAGCCCGGACAGGGCCAAGGCCCAGTGGAGCCAGGCCAGGTGTCTGGACGGCTTGGCGGTCCGGTCGGCCAGCCTGCCGAACAACCAGGCGCCGAAACCCATGCCCATCATGTAGGCTGAGAGCACCAGGGCGGCCGAACGCAAGGTGGCGCCCAATGACAGGGACAGCATCCGGTGCCACGAGACCTCGTAGGTCATTACCAGGAATCCGGACAGGAACAGGGCCGCCCCCAGCAGCAGCTTGTCCGCCGTAGATTTATCGGAGGTGGGGCGGTGTCCGGTCAGGGTCCCTGTAAAAACTGGTTTTATGGAGTTCAAGACGGTCCCATATTTTACTGGCTTTATCCTATAATTTTATCCCGGCTCCCGATATCCACGGCCTTCATAAAAGCGCAAAGGCACGGTCGAGCCGTGCCTTGCGCCTGTGCCCCTGATATTCGGAAAGGCTACCTGAGCATCACCAGCCGCTTGGTGCCGGTGTAGTCCGGGGTGGTCAGCCGGTAGAAGTAGACCCCGCCCGACACCTTCTGTCCCGCGTCCGACCTGCCGTCCCACCTGACCGTGTGATACCCGGCCGGCCTCACCCCGCTGGCCAGCGTGGCCACCTTCTGCCCCACGATGTTGTACACCCCCAGCTCCACCCTGGTCTCCTTGGGCAGGTCGAACCGGATCTCGGTCCGCTCCCGCGTCGGATTGGGCCGGGCCGCCCCCAGGCTGAAGGTGGTGGGTATCCCGGGAGAAGCCGGGGGATCCCCGCACACCCCGGTCATCGGCGCGTAGACCTTGATGTCGTCCACGTACCAGCCCGGGTAGCTGTTTACATAGCCGTCCGACCCGAAATGCAGCCGGAACATGGCGCTCTGCCCGTTATAGGCCGAAAGATCGAACTCCTTCTTGGCCCAGCCGCCCGAGCTGCCGCCGAATATCTGTTGTCCGCCCACCCCGGGCGTGCTCGAGTAGGCTGTTCCAGAATACCCGTCAACCGGGGTGATTACCGTCCAATTGCCGCCGCCGTTGGTGGAAACCTTGACGTTTCCGCCGTCGTAGAGCGTGGTCGTCCCCTCGAAGCTGTGCCAGTGCCAGAACTCGAGCTTGGCGCCCTCGGGCAGGGCCCTCAGCGCCCCCAGGGTCAGGGTCGAGTTCGAGTTGTTGCTGTAGTTTCCGGCCAGGTTGGTGGCCCACAGCTTTGTCCCGCTGTGCGCCGCCCCGGGGCCGGATGTCGGCACGCCCCAGGCCCAGTCCCCGGTTCCGGTCCAGCCCCCGTTGTCCGCCTCGAGATCGCTCTGGTACACCACGTTCATCGGGTACAGCGTGAAGTCCACTCCGGACGTCGCCCCTGACACCGCCACCTGACGGGCCGAGTCCGTGTATCCGAACTTGGACGCTCGCACCGTGTAGGTCCCGTCGTAGACCGGGCCGATCTGGTAGGCGCCCGAGGCGTCGCTGGTGTCGCTCCAGGTCTGCGACCCTAAGGTGGCGCTGACCACCACGCCCTCGTGGCTGCCCTGGCCGGACAGGGTGACCGTCCCCGAGATGCTCGCCGTCGGCGGCGCCGAAGGCCTCAGCAGGTATTCCACGCTGTTCTCCAGCACCTGGGTCCGGGTCAGGCTGTCGGAAAGCGTCCGGAAGTCGAAGGCGAAGTAGACGATCTGCCCGTTCAGCGGATCGCCGGGGCTGTCATCGTAGACCACAATGCCGCCGCTGTTGGGATAGCTGGTGGTCCCGTATACCCGAATCCCGCCTCCCGCCGGCGTCACCGCGTCCTGGGACCCGTAGTTGGCGTAGGCCACCGGCAGGCTGGCCGGAAGGGCGTTCGGTTCCACGGCCAAAGGATGCGTGGGCTGCTGCAGGGTCAGCGCCCCGACGTTGTCCCCGCTCCAGCCGCTTATCCTCAGCACCGTCTGGGCGAAGGTCGGGTTGGCGCTGTAGTGGTCGTACCCCAGCTCCCCGCCCTCTATCAGCAGCCGGCCGCCGCCGTTGACGTGGTCGATCAGGTTGGTCCGGTAGGCCGCGGTGTTTACCGTGGTCTGGTCCTGGCCGCAGCTCCACAGTACGACGTCGTAGCTGCCCCAGGTGGCCGGGTTGGTGGCGGCCGCCTGCTCCAGGGTCACCGAGTAGCCCAGCTGGGCCAGCATGGCCGCCATCTGGGCCGCGCTCTCCCCGGCCCTGGAGAAGTCCCCAGGCTGCGGGTTTCTGCGCTTGGCCGCTTCCTCCGGACTTAGCTTCGCCAGCTCCTCATCGGACAATTTAGAATCCTCCCCGCCCTTGGCGTCGTGGTCGTTGATCACCAGGATGTCCCCCTGGGTCGGCTCCAGCGCGAAGTCCTCGGTGCCCGAGGGAGAGTCAACATCCACCGTCCGGATGGCCTTACGGTGCTGGTAGGCCGTCGCCTCGAAACGGTAGTTGAAGTAGGGCAGTCCCGGGATGCTGTAGGCTCCGCCGCTCCCAGCGCTGCTGGTGGCCGTGGCGTAGAGGCTGCCGTCGTCCGTTCGGTATACCGAAATGCTGGCGTCCAAGGGCGTCCCCGTCCCGGCCTCGGTCACCGCCCCGCTTATCGTCCCCGAGGGCGCCGGGTTAAGCGCGAAGTCCCGGTTGTTGGCTCCGTAGCGCAGCAGGTAGGTCTCCCCGCAGCCCAGGTATCCGAACTTGCTCAGGCTGATGTCGTAGCTGCCGCATGGGATCGAGTCGCCGGTGGCGTAGAGGCCGCTGGCGTTGGTCTGAACGTCGAAGGCGGTGTCGGCCCCGGCCAGTCCGACCACCCTGACCCCGGCCAGGGGCAGCGCGGTGGCGTCGTCGGTTACCGTGCCGGACAGCGTTCCGTAGACCTGTTTGCAGATTATATTTTTAATATACACATTATATCCGGCTTTCGCTATGGCCCCGATGATCGATCCGGAAGAAGTTGGAGTGGCGATTATCGGCAGGTATTCGCCCGCGGTTGTTGCCGAGGTGTCTATCCCACATCCCGTTATAAACATAGTATAACCCGGTGGTTCAAGATGTCCTTCGAAGAGTCCTCCAAAATTGGGGGCCACTGTGTCGTAGAGGGCAATTTCCGGCACGCCCACTAACAAGTCGACTAAATCGTAATTGGCGCCCCCGGTCACCCAGATGGTGTCCCGGAACATGTCGAACCCCTCGCCGATCCTCCGGCCGGTCACCGACAGCAGCTCGCCGTACAGGGGGTGCACCGAGAAGCCGGCCGAGCCGCTGGCGTCGGTGGTCTCCACCAGGGCCGGGTTGACCCCCAGTCCCGAGATGGTGACCACGATCGAGTCTATTCCGTTGTAGGGCGGTTCGGACTCGGTCACTGTCACCGTCACCGCCGTGGTCGTGTTCACCGGTATATGGTCCGGCACGATGCTGACGTTGGCCGGCACCGCCGCCATGGCGTGGCCCAGGTAGGGGGCAAGGTTGTGTCCGGTGACCGTCACCCAGATGGTGTCCGGGTTGCTGTTGGTGATGTTAAGGGTGGCGTTGCCCGAGGCGTCGGTGTAGCCGGCCGCCTGCACCGAGGAGTCGGACCGGGACAAGGCGCAGACCAGGGCTCCGGCCACCGGCTGGCCGCCCGACTGCCTGGCGACCTGGACGGCGAACGGAACGTTGGATCCCAAAGACACGATGTTGGCATGGGTGACCGACAGCTCAGCCGGCAGGTCGCTGCGGATGGGCACCGAGGCGTCTCCGAAGATATGCCAGGTCTGGAACATGTCGTCGCCGTCGCCGCCGGCTCCGTAGTACTCCATCATGCGGATGGAACCGTTGAAGAAGAATCCCCCGGCCGTCACCCTTTTACGCTGTGCCAGCAGCCGGTTGGCCTCCATCTGGGAGATGGTGGGCGGCACCCAGGACTGGTTGATGGACGACCCGTAGTGGACCACCGACCCCCGCGGCTGCTCCGGCGTCCCGGCCCACTGCCAGGCCTCGCAGAAGCAGGTGGCGGTTCCGGCGAAATCGCCCACCACGCAGGCCACCGAGTTGACGATGGGCAGCAGGTTGTTGTTGGTCAGTTCGTTGACATTGGTCACCGAGAACGGAGGATTGCTCCAGCTGGTGGTGCTTCCGTGCCCCAGATAGTTGATGAGCCCCCGGCCGGCGTTGACCGAATCGCGGATCTGGGCGCTGGTGGCCGAGGGCTGGTGGATCTTGTCAACCCGGTCGTACTCGTAGTAGAGCAGGGTGTCACGCACCCAGTTCATTCGGGTCGAATCGGCCGGCGACCCCTCGCTGCTGGCCAGGCCGCTGGCCCTTCCGTACCAGGCGCCGCCGATCTGCGGGTCGCGTTCGTATTTGACCGACTTGGCCGCCTGGACGTCCACCCGGGCGGCGCTGCCGGCCGAGAAGCGCCCTATGAAGATATCGGGATAGTTGTCACCTCCGGCCAGCAGACTGTAGATGGGGTCCGATGTCTCCCCGCTTGCGGCCCCGACCGTTCCCACCCCCGGGGCCACTTCGTTGGCCTCTCCCACCAACAGCACATAACTTATGTTGTTGGAGTTGTATTCGCTGAGAATGAAATTCTTGATGCTGGTGGCGTTGTTGCCGATAGTACTGATTTTGACTACCTTTACCTGATAGCCCTTTCGTCGCTTCCAGTCCACCAGGGGCTTTAAGTTGTTGACGTAGGCGTCGGCGGAGATGATCAGCATCTTCAGACCTGCCTCGGACAGGGTGTCGTACCTGACCGCCTGGGCCGAGAAGTTGACGAACAGGTTTTGGTATATGGGCAGGAACTCCCGGTTGATGGACCCCTTGGACCGATTGAACGGGTTGGCCGCTACCCCCTTGGCCGGTACGATCTCCACCACCAGGCGTTTGACGACCTCCAGTGTGCCCTTTACCGGATTATGGCGGACCGGATAGAACCTAACGGTCACACCCCGGAAATCCCTCATGATGAAAGGGTCGGAGAGCTTGGCCTGGCTTTCCGGGAACAGAACGTCATTGGCGTAAGCCGGCCCGAACGAGTAGGGCACCTTGGCCGGGTCCACGTTCCGGTACAGGTTTCCCTTGGAAGGGACCACCGGATCGGCGGCCAAGGTGAAGGTCTCTGCCTCCACCACCCGCAGCTCCACGTTCTGCCGGTCGGGAATGATGACGCTGCTGGCCAGGAAAGGCAGCGATGGGCTGCCCGTTTCCAGGAGCGGGGCCGCCCCCGGCATGTCGATGACGGCGTGCTTGTTCCCGGCGATGTCGACGCGCTCGATGGTGAAACCTCCGGGCAGGACCTCCAGCAGGGTCCGCTCCGGGCCGCTTTCGAGCACGGTCACCTTGGTGGCCGGACCGTTGATTTTCACCCACTCGGCTCCCGCCAGGGTGCTGAACAGGCATATGGCGAACGTGGCGACCAACAACCGTTTCATGCTCCGGTTCTCCTTTGTCGATTCTAATGATAAGTTGGATTGGACACGAATTTTAATGATAATCCATTATTATCCGCGTGTCAAGGGGAACGCTCGATGGTTAATTGAAAGGGGGCCAAAACAGCGGTTCCCCTTCATGCCACCCGGCTCCGATTACCTGAGCATCACCAGCCGCTTGGTGCCGGTGTACTCCGGGGTGGTCAGGCGGTAGAAGTAGACCCCACCCGACACCTTCTGTCCCGCGTCCGACCTGCCGTCCCACCTGACCGTGTGATACCCGGCCGGCCTCACCCCGCTGGCCAGCGTGGCCACCTTCTGCCCCACAATGTTGTACACCCCCAGCTCCATCTTCGTCTCCCGCGGCAGCCCGAACCTGATGGTGGTCGTGCCGCGCAAGGGGTTGGGGTAGGCCGCGCCCAGGCTGAATGCTGTGGGGTTCCCAAGCGGACATGCGATGAGCGAAGTCGAATCGGTCGAGGGGCCCGCCACCCCGGTGACGTCCGGCGTCCGGGTGATCCGGACGGCCCGCCCCGACTTCAGCGGCGAGATGGCCGTCGTGGCGTAGGCCCCGTCCTGCAGCAGCTGGCAGCCCACCGAAGAGTTCTGCTGGAAGCCAACGCTCGAAGACGCCCGGTCCGCCAGCATGTTATATTGCAGCACCACGTCGTAGTACGGGTGCGTATCCGTCGAGTCGTAGTAGATCACCTGGTACTTCAGCCGCGTCGACGTCCCGAAGAACACCACGCTGTCGTACTCCACGATGAAACGCCCGTTGGCCGCGTCATGCCAGTACCCGATCCACGACCCGGGCGCCGCCGTGGACGACCCGTTAAGGTCGTCCCACAGAGGGAAGATCGCCCCGTTGCTGAAGGTGCTGGTCGGGATGGCCGTGTTCGTGTACGCCGTGCTGGTGTTCGTCCCGAACGCCAGCCACCCGTTGGTGCACACCCGCAGCGCCGTGTTGTTCGTCCCGTACCACCGGAACCCGAACGGCAGCGTCACCGCCGCCGCCGCGTCGTCGGCCACCAGCGCCGTCAGCTGCGTCCCCACCCCACGGATCTCCGTCCACGAGTACACCGGCGCCCGCGACACCCCGTCACTGTCCTCCACCGCGTAGTACAGCGGGCTCCCGCTGTAGTTGTCAGGCGTCGGAAGGTACCGCAGGTCCCCCACCCCGGCGATGACGCTGAAGGTGTCGGTCGACGCGTAGCCGCCGTCGGCTGTCAGCCTCAGGGTGAAAAGGACGGGGTGGCCTACCGGGCAGGCGCTGTCAAGCGTCACGGTGAACGGCTGTCCTGTATTTTCGGCCGTTTTCCGCAGGCCAAGGTCGGGGTAGTCCGCCTGGCCGGACACGATGCTGACGTAGGGATCTGAACTCGAGAGCATGGCCGTCACCGTCCGGGCCGTGTCGTACATCGACTTGTTCTTCAGGGTGACCAGCAGCTGGGCCGTCTCCCCCGGGTCCAGCGACATGTTCCCGTTGCCCCCGGTTATCCTGTGGCTTTGAGGCGACAGGTATATCCCGGCCGCCTGGGCCGCCACCAGGTTGGGCATCAGGTTCTCGTTGAACTGCTGGACGATGATGTTGGTGTCCGACACCGCCTGCCAGAAGCTGGAGCCGACCTCCACCGTGAAGTTGAAGCACTTCGGCTTGAGCCCCTGCTCACCGTAGAACCAGTCCTTGGCGTCGCCGTTGACGTAATAGAGGACCACCGAGCTCTGGCCGGCCTCGTAGCCGTTGAAGGCGGCCGCCTCCCGGGCCAGGTCGCCC
This sequence comes from bacterium UBP2_UBA4780, assembly GCA_002403115.1. Taxonomy (GTDB): domain Bacteria; phylum Edwardsbacteria; class AC1; order AC1; family EtOH8; genus UBA8901. The sequence goes on from DHHE01000201.1 coordinate 10,553, forward strand.
AGCAGGCCGCTGTCCGGAGTGGGGCTGGTGGTGTAGCCCCAGGGATACATCCACAGGTTGCCGTAGCTGTGGTAGTTCAGGTCCATCTTGATGCAGCCCTCCCGGATGGCGAAATTCATGATGGCCTGGGTTTCCGGATCGGAGCCGGCCGAGGGCCCGCGGTAGGTTTCGTCGGCCGGGTCGGGGCTGGATCCCAGGTTGTCGTAGCCCCACATGTGGGTGTAATTGCGGTTGACGTCCACCCCGTACGAGCCCCCGTTGTTGCGCCGGTTCTTCCGCCAGCTGCCCGAGGGGTCGGTCTCGTTGTAGACGTAGCCGTCCGGGTTGAGCACCGGGATGATCCATATCTGGCGGTTGTCCACCAGCCAGGTGGCCA
>DHHE01000105.1 GCA_002403115.1 bacterium UBP2_UBA4780
GGCTGCTGGAGATGACCGGCACCATCATGAAGAAGGACATGGTGGAGCAGGTGCTGGACAACATGGACCTGGAGCGGGAGCGGGGCATCACCATCAAGATGCACCCGGTGCGCATGAACTACCGGGCAGGGGACGGGCAGGAGTACGTCCTCAACCTGATCGACACCCCGGGGCACGTGGACTTCGGCTACGAGGTCTCCCGCTCCCTGGCCGCCTGCGAGGGGGCGGTGCTGGTGGTGGACGCCACCCAGGGGGTGGAGGCCCAGACCGTGGCCAACTTGTACCAGGCGGTCAACCACGACCTGACCGTCATACCGGTGATCAACAAGATCGACCTGCCCTCGGCCGAGGTCGGCCGCTGCCGCCAGCAGATAACCGAGCTCCTGGGGTGCCCGGAAGACGAAATCCTCGAGGCCAGCGCCAAGACCGGGATGGGGGTCGAAGCCCTGCTGGAGGCGGTCATCGCCCGGGTCCCCGCCCCCAAGGGCGACCCGGGGGCCCCGCTGCGGGCCATGGTCTTCGACTGCATCTTCGACGTCTACCGGGGGGCCGTGCCCTATATCCGCATAGTGGAAGGGACGCTGCGGGCCGGCATGAAAGTGAGGTTCTTCTCCAACGACAAGGAGTTCGAGGCGGCCGAGGCCGGCACCCTGATGATGGGCATGCACCCGGCTTCCTCGCTCTCGGCAGGCGAGGTGGGCTACCTGGTGGCCGGGATCAAGACCGTGTCCGACGCCCGGGTGGGCGACACCATCACCGATGCGGCCATCCCGGCCGCGGAGCCTTTGCCGGGCTACAAGCAGGTCAAGCCCATGGTCTACGCCGGGCTGTACCCCACCGAAAACCAGCAGTACCCGGAGCTGCGCGAGGCCCTGGAGAAGCTGCGCCTCAACGACGCCGCCCTCTCCTACCAGCCGGAGAGCTCCACCGCCCTGGGCTTCGGCTTCCGCTGCGGGTTCCTGGGGATGCTGCACATGGAGATCGTCCAGGAGCGGCTGGAGCGGGAGCACGGGCTGAGCCTGATCACCACCGTGCCCAACGTCGAGTACCAGGTGCACGCCACCGACGGCCGGATGCTGGTGGTGGACAACCCGGCCGAGATGCCCCCGGAGCACCATCTTTTAAAAATCGAGGAGCCGTTCGTGGCCGCCGAGGTGGTGCTGCCGTCCGAGTACGTGGGCAACATCATGAAGCTGTCCCAGGACCGCCGCGGGAGCTACAAGAAGCTGGAGTACCTGGACCCGGCCCGGGCCATCCTCCACTACGAGTTCCCCCTGTCCGAGGTCATCTTCGACTTCTACGACAGGCTGAAGAGCCTGTCCAAGGGCTACGCCAGCCTGGACTACGAGTTTCTGGAGTACCGGGAGTCGGACCTGGTGAAGCTGGACGTGCTGATCAACGGCGATCCGGTGGACGCCCTGTCGTCCATCGTCCACAAGGAGCGGGCCTTCGAATGGGGCAAGGCCCTGGTCACCAAGCTGCGCAAGCTGATCCCCCGCCAGCAGTACGAGGTGGCCATCCAGGCGGCCATCGGCTCGCGGATCCTGGCCCGGGAGTCGGTCAAGCCGTTCCGCAAGAACGTCACCGCCAAGTGCTACGGGGGCGACATCACCCGCAAGCGGAAGCTGCTGGAGAAGCAGAAGGAGGGCAAGAGGCGGATGAAGCAGGTGGGCAGCGTCGAGATCCCGCAGGAGGCCTTTTTGGCGGTGCTCAGGGTGGGGGAGGATGAGACCTAAATACCAAAACCGAAAGACGAAACCCAAAACAAAAACGAATATCGTAAAATCGAGCACACTGTCTGTTGTTTTCGGATTTTTTGGCATTGTTTCGGATTTCGTATTTCGAATTTAAAGGCATAAGGCATGAAGTTTAGCTGGAAGACCGCCTTTTTTGTCGCGATGGCGTTGCTGGGCTGGACGGCGGCCGTCGAGATGTTCGTCATCATGAGCCAGTCGACCACCATCGACATGCAGAAAGCCAAGTGCGCCGAGCTGGAGGGGGACCTCAAGGCCCTGGCCGAGCTGCTGCCGGGCAGGGTAACCCGGGAGCAGCTCGGCAGGCACGACTACCAGCGGCTGACCTTCACCTACAACGAGGGGGACACGGTGATCGGGACCCGCTACCGCTGGGACAAGTTCCGGTGAGCGTGCCGGGGGCAAGCCCGGGAAACCAAAACTCCGCCGCGACGTAGTATCTGAAAATTATTAACCGCGTACTCGAGGCAACATGGCGAAAGAGACAAGGAGACGGGACAACGCGCTGACAGCCTTCTACAAGGAGTGGTTCGGCCCCCAGCCCAAGATGTCCAAGGAGGAGAAGAGGAGGCTGCCGCCCTTCAAGCGGCTGTGGCACGAATGGCTGTGGCCTCTGATCTGGGCGGTGCTGGTGGTCAAGTTCCTGATCAACCCCTTCCTGCTGGCGGCCTATCACGTGCCCACCGGCTCCATGGAGAACACCATCCTGCCCGGCGAGTGGCTGATGGCCGACAAGTTCAGCTACGGAATCCACATCCCGTTCAGCGACGCCTACGTCCTGCCGCTGTCCGAGCCCAGGCCCGGGCAGATCATGGTCTTCAAGAGCCCGTACGACGGGAGGACCCTGGTCAAGCGCTGCGTGGCCGGGGCCGGCGACACCGTGGCCGTCAGGGGCAAGAAGCTTTTCATAAACGGGGTGGAACGGACAGAGGCCTACGTCCGCCACAACGACCCGCACGAGTTGGAGATCGACTACCGGCTGATAGACCCGGACCAGTTCCAGCGCGCTTGGCAGGAGGGGCAGATGTCCCACAGCCCGTTCCGCGACAACTTCGGGCCGGTGGTGGTCCCCGCTGGACACCTGTTCATGATGGGCGACAACCGCGACGACTCGTTCGACTCCCGCTTCTGGGGGCCGCTGCCCAGACGGTACGTTCAGGGCCGGCCGCTGATCATCTACTGGTCGTGGGACAGCTGGTCCAGCCTGCAGATACACGAGTTCTGGAAGCGCCCCAGGCTGGGGCGCCTGGGCCGGCTGCTGTTCAAGTCGTAGGGCATGCTTCCCTTCAGGCTGAGGGAAAGGCGGCGCCGGCTGGGCAGGCGCCTGGCCTCGATGCTGCTGGCGGTGCTCCTGGCCCTGGCGCTGCGGGCGCTGGTCATCCAGGCCTACCGCATCCCTTCGGGTTCCATGGAGGACACCCTGCTGGCCGGGGATTTCCTGATGGCCGCCAAGTTCCTGTACGGCATCAGGGAGCCGTTCCGGGGGCGGTTGTTGGTCCCGGGCCTGAAGAAACCGGAGCCGGGCGAGGTGCTGGTCTTCAGCTACCCGGTCGACGGCCGGGACTTCATCAAGAGGTGCGTGGCCGCGGCCGGGGAGACGGTTGACGTCAGGGGCGGGGACCTGTATGTCGGCGGCGCAAGGGAGGACTTGGCGCAGGCGGTGCACAAGGCGCCGGAGACCATCGAGCTGTGGTCCGGGGCGGTCCGTGGCTGGAACGCCCTCTACCAGAGGTCATGGGAGGAGAGGAGATTCCTGCCCCTGAACTGGGTGCGTGACGACTTCGGGCCGGTGGCGGTGCCCGAAGGCCACCTGTTCATGATGGGCGACAACCGGGACAACTCCATGGACTCGCGCTTCTGGGGGCCGCTGCCCGTGGCCGACGTCAGGGGCAAGGCCCTGTTCATCTACTGGTCGTGGGACCCGGAGGTCCAGGCCCCGGCCTGGCAGTTCTGGCGCCGGGTGCGCTGGGGCAGGATCGGGCGATTGATCAAATAACCAGGGGGTTTTCCCAGGAAACAAGCGAAAGGCGCGAAAACAATACGGGGACGTAATATGAACGGGATAAAAGTGACCACGGTCGAGAACAAGAAGGACCTGGAGGCGTTCATCCGCCTGCCGTGGAAGATCTACGCCGGCAACCCGGCCTGGGTGCCGCCTTTAGTCGGCGACCTGAAGAAGATGCTGGACCCGGCCAAAAACCCGTTCTTCAAGCACGCCCGGGCCCGCTACTTTCTGGCCTGGCGGAACGGGGAAGCGGTGGGGCGGATCTCGGCCCACGTGGATGACAACCATAACGCGTTCCACGGCGAGCGCTGCGGATTCTTCGGTTTCTTCGATTGCATCGATGACCAGATCGTGGCCTCGGCCCTGTTCGACTCGGCCAAGGGCTGGATCAAGACGCAGGGCATGGACACCATGCGCGGACCGTTCAATTTCACCACCAACGACACCGCGGGGCTGCTGATCGACGCCTTCGACAGTTCGCCGGTGATCGAAATGACCTACAATCCGCCCTATTACCCGAAACTACTAGAGAGTTGGGGGCTGGCCAAGGCGATGGACCTCTTCGCCTACTACTTCGACGTGAAAAAGATGAACCACGAGCGGCTCGCGATGCTGGGCCGGCGGGTGGAGCGCAAGGGCATCCGGTTCCGCAACATGGACATCCGGAAGTTCGAAGACGACGTCAAGAAATTCAAGGAGATCTATAACCAGGCGTGGGCAAAGAACTGGGGCTTCATCCCGATGACCGAGTTCGAGATGGAACACATGGCCAAGAGCTTCAAGGCGATCGTCGACCCTGATTTCCTGATCTTCGCCTTCGACGGCGACCGGCCGGTGGGCGCGCTGTGGGCCCTGCCCGACTATAACCTGGTGATCAAGAAGCTGAACGGCAGGATGGGACCGATGGAGATGCTGATATTCCTGCTGCTGAAAAGAAGGATCAGGCATGCCCGGGTGATGACCGCCGGTGTGGTCAACGATTACCGGCAGCGAGGGATCGAGGCCGGACTGGTGGCCCGGGTGTTCGAGAACGGCGTGAAGAAGGGCTACACCAGCGGCGAGCTGTCGTGGGTGCTGGCGGACAACGTGATGATGAACCGGCTGGCCGAGGCGGTGGGGGCCAGGGTCTACAAGACCTATAGGGTGTACGAGGCCAAGGTCTGAAGCCCAAGGCATAATAACGAAAGAGAGCCGGGCGGCGCCCCCGGCTCTCTTTCGTTTTCAGGGCTGTCCTAGGGCTGTTTATCCACCGGGTTCCGCAAAAAGTGCGGGTTCCAGATCTCGGCTATCAGGATGGCCAGGGCGGCCAGGGCGAAGCCGGCCAGGACGTCGATGACGTAGTGCAGGCGGAGGAAGACGGTGGCCAGGATCAGCAGGATGCCCACCGGCAGCAGGAAGGCGAACAGCTTCCGGTGGTGGGCGTGGGCGTAGTAGAGGACGATCAGGGTGATGCCGGTGTGGCCCGAGGGGAAGCAGTCCCGCTTGTTGAACTCGCCGGCGTTGAGCACGTCCAGGATCTGGTTGGCCCACAGCCAGCCCTTGACCGGCCCGGCCTGCGATTCCGTCAGGGTGAAGCGGGGGCCGATGGCCGGAACAAGCAGGTAGCCCACGTAGGAGAGGAAGAAGCCGATGGTCACCGCCAGCAGCAGGTGCTCCAGCTCGTGGTGCTTGCGGTCCAGGTGCAGGAACAGGCCCAGGACCACCGGCAGGAAGTAGTAGCTGGAATAGGCCAGGGCCAGGACGTCGACGAACAGGGGATGGGTGACCCCCTCCAGCCAGACGGTGGGATGGACCCCGAACAGGCGGTGGTCGATGGCGATCAGATGGAGGTCCAGGTCCGGCCGGATGTGGTGGGTGATGTGGCCCAGGCTCTGGAAGACCGGCAGGATGCCGGCGTAGGGGGCCCAGCGCCGCAGCAGCTCGAAGAATTTGAAGGGCCAGCGGGTGTCCAGCAGCACTATAAGTAAATAGGACGCAAGCGTCAGGCCGTAGATGGCCAGGACCTGGGGCCACTGCGGCAGGCGCGCCAGATTGAGGGTGGTCAGCAGCGAGAGGCCCAGCAGGAAAAAGAGGTAAAGCCACTCCACCTTTTTGAGCTTGATTGCAACCATCATTATATGATAGCATATCGAACCGGCTTATTCAACCGCCGGGAAACAGGGGGCAACGCCGATGACAAATGTCGACACGGCCCGCACGGGGAAAGCCACGGCCATCGCCGCCGAGCTGGAACGGAGGGCGGTCAAGCTCGCCCGGCTGGAGTGGACGCAGTATACCACCGGCTTCGACTTCGGGGTGAACCAGGCCGAGCGCCGGTACACGGCGGTGCTCAAGGACAAGGGGAACTACCGGGCGGTCCTGGGGCTGCTGGAGCGGGGGCTGCGGCCGCTCGACCGGCGCCGGGCGGGCATCATGGCCCTGCATTTCAAGCCATTCCACCTCTCGCCGAAGCTCAACCGGTTGGACGACAGGATCCGCGCCAAGCAGACCGAACTAAGCAAGGTGCTCAACGGGCACCGCTCCAGCATCAACGGCCGGGAGGTGCGGGCCACCGAGATCGCCAGGATACTGCGCTCCAGCCCGGACCGGGCCCTGCGCCGGAAGGCCTTCCTGGCAAGGGCACAGGTGAACGAACCGCTGGTCGAGGCCGGGTTCCTGGAGCTGATAAAACTACGGCGGGAGTTCGCCGGGCTATACGGGGCCAGGGATTTCGTGAATTACAAGCTGGAGATGGACGAACTGTCTCCCAGGGTGTTCGAGCGCTGGGAGGAGCAGGCGGCCGGCCTGAGGGTTGCCTACCGGAAGATCGCCTCCACCCTGGGGAGGCGGTTCCTGGGGGACGAGCGGGTAAAGCCGTGGGACAGCGCCTTCCTGGGGGCCAGCCTGGCCCCGCAGCTGAACGCGCCGGTGGACATGTCCGGGTCCTACGAGGCGCTGCGGGGGCTGTTTCTCTCCCTGGGCTTCGACCTCGACCGCCACAACATCACCTACGACATCTTCCCCCGGCGCCACAAGTCGGAGTGGGGCTACAATTTCACCATCGAGCGGGGCAGGGACACCCGGGTGCTGGCCAACGTCGAGGGGCGCTACCAGGAGACGGGGGTGCTGCTGCATGAGACCGGGCACGCCGTCCACTCCTTCGCCCTGGACCCCGAGGACGTCATGCTCAACATGGGGGTGTCGGGCATCGTCACCGAAGGGGTGGCCAACCTCTTCGGCGGATTCCAGCTCCACCGGGCCTTTTACCGCGGATTCTTCAGGGGGGAGATGGCCGGGGCCGACGCCGCCTTCGCCCGGCTCAGGAAGTACCAGCGGGCCAGCGCCTTCACCGCCATGGCCGGCATCCTGTTCGACCAGGAACTCTATCGCCACGACCTCGGGTCGCTGGACGACGTCAACCAGCTCTACTGGCAGGTCGACCGGAAGATACTGGGCGAGGAGCCCTACGCCGACCAGCCGGCCTGGGGGTACCGCATCCACCATACCACCCACCCCGTCTACCTGCACAATTACTTCCTGGGTGACCTGACCAACGAGATGCTGAAGCGGGTCTTCTGCAAACGGCACAGGGTCGGCGACGTCATGGAGAGGCCCAAGGAATTCGGCGATTTCGTCCGCAAGGAGGTGATGAAGCCCTCGGGCCGCTGGCCGTTCCTGGAGCTGTTCGAGAGGATCAGCGGGGAGCCGTTCTCCCTGAAGTGGCTGAAAAACGAATAGTATTTTTTACGGGGATTTGCTTTCAGGAAACCAGGAACACAGGGAGACCTTGGAGCAAGTCATCCCTGTATGCGAAAGAGCCCGGCTCGAAAGAGCCGGGCTTCGCGCAATGCAAGTTACTGCCTAGCGTACAAGCACGATGCGCATTGGCGGCACCCTTCCCCGGCCCTCGGCCTTCAGGGCCAGGAAGTAGACGCCGGCCGGGCAGCGTTTCCCCCGGCCGTCGGCGCCGTCCCAGACCAGGGTGTGGTATCCGGCCGGCAGCGTCCCGGAAAGGAGGGTGCGGACCTTTTGTCCGGCGACGTTGTATAGGGAGATCTCGGCCCGGACCGCGTCCGGAAGCTCGAAAGCGACGTTGACCAGGCGGCCGGCGGGGTTGGGATAGGCCTTGCCCAGGGCCGGCCGCTCCGGGGCCAGCACCCGGACGGTGTCGCGGAAAATGTCATGATCGGAAAGGCCGGCCAGGGCGACGTAGCCCCCCCGGTCGGCGGCCAGTGTGAATCGGGCCAGCCCGTCCGGTCCGGTGACGGCCACCATCTGGCCGGGGGAGCCGTTGTAGGAGGCGAAGATCTCCAGGGAACACACCGGCGCGTCGCCGGAATCGGGTTTGGTGACCGACAGGGAGACCTCGGTGGGCACGTTGACGAGGATGGTCCGGGGTGACAAGCTGCCGGCCAGCTTGGTCTTCACCAAGGCCTGCGACAGATAGGGCCGGAAGTTGTGTCCGGAGGCGGTGACCAGCAGGGTGTCGCCCAGGATGCCCGGCTCCAGCGGCAGGCTGACGGCTCCATTGAGGTCGGTAAACGCCGCGCGGTGCATGTCGGGGACGGCCTTGGACCAGACGCAGGCCAGGGCCCCCGGCACGGGCTGGCCCGAGGCGGCGTCCCACACCACGATGGACATGGAGTCGGCGCCGGGGGGAACGGCCTCGGGATGGTCGGCGGCCAGGCTCCTAGGCGGCGAGGTCCACAGCTGCATGGCGGGGTCGCCCAGCAGGTGGTAGCCCTCGAAGTAATAGCGCTTGTAGGTGCTGGCGGTGTTAAGCTCGATCCAGTGAAGCCCGTACTGGGTGAACCGGCCCGGCTCCGGCATCCTCAGGCCCGGGCTGCCGGGGAGGCTGTCGTATATGGCGTCGAAATAGCGGCGCTGCAGCCAGTCGTCCTCGTTCCAATAGGAATAGGGAAAACAGCCGTAATAGGCGATGCCGCCCCGACCGGCCAGCTTGGGCCAGGCCTCGCCGAAGCAGTCGCCTGATCCCCAGAAATAGTAGCCGCTGTTGCAGCAATGCCCGGAGACCATGGGCTGCATGTCGGCATTGGCCAGCTCCGGCACCTCGGAGACGGTGAAGGCGTCGGAGCCGCTTATCGCCCATGAGTCCTGGCTCCCATGGGCGCTGTAGACGGCCCAGGCCCGGCCGGAGTTGATCCGGCTCTTGATCCCGGCATCGGTGCCGCTGGAGGGGATGACCAGGGTGTCCACCTCGGAATAACCCTCCCTCTTCAGGATGTTGTAGCAGTAGCGGTTGGTGGCCCGGCCCACCCACTGGAAGCTTCCGTCATACCCCGCTATGAAAAGGGCTTTCCTTATCCAATCAGTGCCCGAAGTCCCAAAGTCGGCCTGCTGGTAGCGGATTATCTTGTCCACCGCGATCTCGGCATCGACCGCGGTACGCACCGAGAGGCGGCCCAGGAAGACGTCGGGGAAGTATCCGGTGTCGGCGACCGCGTAATAGAGGTCGGTCGGCAGGCCGGTGGTCTGGGCCGGACCGGAGGCCGGAATGGAGTTCAGGCCCCCGGCGTTGGGGTCCGAGATCAGCAGGACGTAGCTGGCCAGGGGCTGGCGGAGGCGGATGGTGTCCCTCAGCGCCTGGGCCGTCCAGCCGCCGGCATCGGACAGGCGGACCTTGTAACCCAGACGGGACTTCCAGTCGGCCAGCCTTTTGGCGGCCGCCTGGAAGCCGGAGCCGTGGAAGATGTCGTAATGCCCGGCCTCAAGCAGCCTGGGCCCGGAATCATGGGGCGGGACAAGGCAAAGGCGCCGGATGAACTCGTCCCAGGGCCGGGGGAGGCTTTCCCCGGCGGATCTTGCGGTGGCCTCCCAGTCGGGATGGCGGAACCTGACCGTGGCCGTCATCCGCTTGTGTTCGCGGATGATGCCCCTGGCCGGATTATACTTGACCGGGTAGAGAATGACCGACACCAGCCGGCGGCCCCGGACCAGGCCGCCCCGGGCCGAGGCGTCGTAGATCTCGCCCAGGGGGGCGGGGTGGAAGGAGTCGGCAGCGTAAGCCTTTCGGTCCACGTCGAACCGGGGGATTATGCCAGGGACCTTGGGCGCCGGGGGCATGGCCGGCATCACCCTCCCCTCGACCGTTTGTTCACTAAATGGGCCCGGGTCCACCTCAAGCTCGATCAACGCGCCCAACGGGGCGGAGATCACGGCCGAGACGAGGGGAAGCTGGGGCCGGCCCACCTGCGAGGTGTGGGCGCAACCGGGCAGCTCCAGCCTGACGAAGCCCCGGCCCGGCTCCCCGTAGAGGGCTTCCGCCCGCTCCACTGCCAGGGACCCCTCCGGCATCACGAGGTTGATGACCACGGTGTTGCGGTCCGGCGAGAACGCCTCCAGCTTGGGGGGGGCTGATCCGCCCAGGGCGCCGGAAGGCAGGGCCAGGGTCCCGGCCAGAAGAAGGGCGGCGATGTGGACCAGACGGCGGCCAAACTTTTTCATGACCATAAATATAATACGAATCCGGCCGCAAGTCAATAAGGCGGCTGACTTCGGCCGCGATCTGCCCTTTGGCGGAACGGCCGCCCCGGGAAAAACGACGAGGAATGATATTGCAAAGAGCCGAAAATTGTGATAAACTGATATGATACGCATTTAATTAAGGAGGCCTTATGTCTTCCAGGAGATTCCTGGCGGCCGTGCTAGTCATGCTCTCGGCCTGCGGGCTGTGGACCTGCGGCCGGCAGGGACGGGTTCTGGCCAAGGTGGGCGGGCAGAATATCACCGTGGCCGATTTCGAGGATGTTTTCCGGCCGCAGCCGGTCCCGGCCGACTCGGCCGCGGTCCAGGAGCACAAGAAAAAGACACTGGACCAGATGGTGGAACAGCGCCTGTTGGCACTGGAAGCCCTGGAACGGGGGGCCGGCAAGGACCCCGGCCTGGTCGAGAAGCACGAGGAGATGAAGAAGAACATCCTGCTCGGGCAGCTTTACAAAATAGAGATTCTGGACAAGGCGAAACCAACCGAGTCCGAGATACGTAGTTTTTACAAGAAGCTGGGCGCCGAGGCCAAAGCCAGCCACATACTGGTCAAGACCGAGGACGAGGCCAAGGAAGTGGTCGCCCAGCTCAAGTCAGGCGCCTCCTTCGAGGACCTGGCCCGGCAGCGCTCTCTGGACCCGGGCTCGGCCCAGCAGGGCGGGTCGCTGGGCTGGTTCGGCTGGGGACGGATGGTCGAAGAGTTCCAGAAGGCTGCCTTCGCCCTGAAGCCGGGCCAGGTGAGCAAGCCGGTGGAGACCGGATTCGGCTTCCACGTCATCAGGCTTGATTCCACCCGGCCCAAGGAGCTTCAACCGCTGGAGCAGATGCGGGAGCGGATCGAACAGCAGCTGTCGCAGACCAAGCCCCGGGAGCTGGCCAACAGCTACCTCAAGGCGCTGCGGAAGCGGGCCGGCATCAGGATCCAGGAGAAGACCCTGGCCGCCATCGCCGAAAAGCAGCAGCCGTCAATGCCGGGAATGCCGCCGCCGCTGCCCGAGCTTCCCCCCGACGAGCTGAAGGCGGTGCTGGTCAAGTTCAACGGAGGGACCTGGACGGTGGGCCAGTTCTTCGACCAGGCCCGGAAGCTGATGGGCGGGATGGCCGACCTGAGGAACCGGGACATGCTGCAAAAGCAGGTGGACGCCATACTCACCAACGAATTCCTGCTGATGACCGCCAAGTCCAAGGGCCTGGACCGCCGGCCCCAGGTCAAGAGGCAGATGGAGCGGGCCTGGCACGAACTGCTGGCCAGCGAGATATACCGGGAAGAGGTCCAGGAGAAGTCCGGAGTGACACAGGAGGAGGCCAGGGAACACTACCGGAAGAACAAGAAGGAGTTCTACCAGCAGCCGGTGGCCAAGACCCACATCATCGTGGTCAAGACCAGGGCCGAGGCCGACGAAGTATACGACCTGCTGAACCGCGGGGCCGACTTCGCCACCCTGGCCAGGGAACGTTCCATAGACTGGACCAGGAGCACCGGCGGGGCCCTGGGCATGCTAGATCCCAAGGACCCCAATTTCCCCGAGGCCTCGGCCAGGGCGTTCACCATGCCGCTTAACCAGCTGTCCCGCCCGTTCAAGTGCAAGGACGGCTACGCGGTGCTAAGGGTCTCCCAGCGGAATCCGGGCCTGCAGCGTCCCTTCGAGCAGGTGCAGACAGAGATCGAGTCCGCCCTGCGGCAGGCCAAGGAGGAGGCCGGCTATCACGAGCTTCTAACCGGCCTCAAGGGGAAATATCCGGTGGAGATAGACCAGGCGCTGCTGGCATCGGCCGGCACCGGGAAGCAGCAGTAGGAAGGGGGCAGATGAGACAGATAGCCTTAATCCTGGTCCTGGCCGCAATCTTCGGCTGCCGTAAACAGCCGGCCGCCGACCAGGTGGTCGCCCGGGTCAACCAGGAGGCGCTCACCGTCCAGGAATTCCGCGACGCCCTGCCCCAGGGCCTGGCCGACATACCGGCCAGCGGCAAGGAGGACCTGGTGCGGCAGTGGATCAACGGGGAGCTGATGTACCAGGAGGCCAAGCGCCAGGGCCTGCACCGCGATCCCAAGATGGCCAAGCAGCTCAAGGATTTTGAAAAAGACTTTCTGGCCAACCAGCTTATCCAGAGGGAGATCATCGAGAAGAACTCGGCCACCGAGGCCGAGGCCAGGGCTTATTTCGACCAGCGCCAGGACGAGTTCCAGGTGGAGATCCGGCTGGCCCAGATCCTGCTGGCCGGCAAGGAGGAGGCCGACCAGGCCAAGGCCAAGCTGGATCAGGGAGCGGATTTCGCCAGGCTGGCCAGGGAGGTGTCGGGCGACTCTCTCAGCCGCGCCCGCGGAGGCGACCTGGTCGCCTACTTCCCCCGCGGCAGCGGCAACATCCCCCTGGACGTGGAGGAGGCGGTCTTCACCCTCAAGGCCGGCGGCATCAGCCAGCCGGTCAAGCGTCCGGACGGGTACCGGGTCTTCAAGGTCACCGACCGCCGGCCGGTCCTGGAACGGGTGAAGTTCGAGGACGTCCGGGAGGGGCTGCTCTACGCCATGAACATGGAGAGAAAGAAGAAGGCCTACGAGGAGATGGTGGATCGGCTCCGGGCCGGGGCCAAGGTGGAGTCGCACCCCGAAAGGCTGGACTGATTTTCCCCGCCGATGGCTTGCCTCCAGGCCTCTGCCCAGGGATCTCCGCGGAGTCAACACCCCCTTCACAAAAACCAAAAATATATCAGCCGATGGTTATGAAAAAAACAGCATCCGCCCTTCTCATCCTCGCGGCGCTTTTCGCCGGAGCGGCGGCCCAGGAGCCGGTGGACGCCGTGGTGGCCAAGGTGGAGGACGTGCCCATTCTCAAGAGCGAGGTCGACCGCCAGGTTGAGCTTTACCGGCTGACGGTGCCGCTGAGCAAGGTTTCCGAGGACTCCCTGCGGAAGATGTCCCTGGAGAGCCTGATCGAGACCAACCTGATGATGGTCCGGGCCAGGTCCGAATCGCTGTCCGTGACCGACCAGGAGGTGGAGGCCAGGCTGAACATGAGCATCGAGAACATGCGGGCCCAGTTCCCCACCGAGGAGGCCTTCAACGCCCAGCTCAAGGAGGAGGGGCTGACCCTGGCCCAGCTCAAGGACAAGCACCGTCAGGACGCCAGGAGCCAGCTGCTCATCCAGAAGCTGATCGACCGCACCATAAGGCCCAAGGTGGGCGAGCCCACGGCCAAGGAGATGGAGAAGTTCTACGAATCCCACAAGGATTCCTTCCCGCCGGAGCCGGAGAGGGTCGACCTGTCGCACATACTGATCATCCCCAAGCCGGGGGAACAGGCCACCCGGGCTTTCGAGGGCAAGGTCCGCCAGGCGATGGCCGCCCTGCAGGAGAAGAAGCTGAGCTTCGCCACCATCGCCAAGAGGCACTCCATGGACAAGCGCTCTGCCTCCGAGGGCGGCGACCTGGGATGGGTGGTCAAGGAGGACCTGTTCCCGGAGATCAGGGAACAGATCCAGAAGCTGCGGGTGGGGCAGGTTTCCGACCCAATCCAGAGCCGGGCGGGCATCCACTTCGTCAGGATGATGGAGAAGCAGGGGGAGCGGATGAGGCTGGCCCACATCCTGCTCTTCCCCGAACCCACCGAGGCCGACATCGCCCGGGCCAAGAGGACGGCCAACGGCCTGCGCACCAGGGCGACCACCGGCGGCGAGGATTTCGCCAAGGTGGCCCAGACCTACTCGGACGACGAGGAGACCAAGGGCAAGGGCGGCAGCCTGGGGCTAGTGCCGGTGGAGGCCTTCAGCCGCTACCCGGAGATAAAGGACGAGCTGGCCACCATGGCCGACGGGGAGATCAGCGACGTCATGAGGACCGAGACCGGGTTCCACGTCTTCAAGATGCACAAACGGCTGCCCATGCAGCAGCCTACCTTCGAGACGGTCAAGCCGCAGCTGCGGGAGTACATCATGGGCAAGAAGATGCAGGAGCTGTACGAGAACTGGATGAAGGA
>DHHE01000116.1:0-1004 GCA_002403115.1 bacterium UBP2_UBA4780
TTCATGGGTGGGGTCTGTTGTTTGGGACGGAAGGGACAACCAGGGAGGGAGGGTGGCCAGCGGCGTCTACCTCTACCGGCTGGAGGCCGGGGGCGAGGCGGCCACGGGGAGGATGGCGGTCGTAAGATAAATTTCCGGGGGTCGGTCCGGAATGAGCCCCGCTGTCCGCAAAGGACTGCGGGGCTTGGCTTTCGGCGGGGGGAAGCGGGCGGCATTTTGCCCTTGAAAATGAACGCCCATTGCGTTATAATAATCATTCAGTTCTCGGGAACATACAAGCATTCGAGGTCACCGATAATGGCTGAGAGATCAATAGAACAGCTGGTCAAGGCCCTGCAGGACAAGTCGTCGGTCATCATCGACGCCGACGGCAAGCGGACCGCCAAGCAGCACGAGAAGGGCAAGCTTTCGGCCCGGGAGCGGCTCAATCTCCTGCTGGATCCCAACTCCTTCGTGGAGTTCGACGCCTTCGTCAAGCACCGCTGCGACAACTTCGGCATGGACAAGGTGGAGATCCCGGCCGACGGGGTGGTCACCGGCTACGGCACGGTCGAGGGCCGGCCCATTTTCGTCTTCTCCCAGGATTTCTCGGTCACCGGGGGCAGCCTGGGCGAGGCCCACGCCGTCAAGATCGTCAAGATGCAGGACATGGCGGTCAAGATGGGGGTGCCTATGGTCGGGATCAACGACTCCGGCGGGGCCCGCATCCAGGAGGGGGTGGACTCCCTCCACGGCTACGGCATGATCTTTTTCCGCAACACCCGGGCCTCGGGGGTCATCCCCCAGATCTCGGTCATCCTGGGACCCTGCGCCGGGGGGGCGGTCTACAGCCCGGCCATCACCGACTTCGTCTTCATGGTGGACAAGGTCTCCAACATGTACATCACCGGGCCCCAGGTGATCAAGGCGGTGATGGGCGAGGAGGTGGGGCTGGAGGAGCTGGGCGGGGCCCAGGCCCACAACACCATCTCGGGCAACGGCCACTTCATGCTGCCCTCCGAGGA
>DHHE01000116.1:1048-1872 GCA_002403115.1 bacterium UBP2_UBA4780
ATCGACATGGAACTGCGCAACATCGTGCCCACCAACCCCAAGATGCCCTACGACGTCAAGGACATCATACTTCGGGTGGTGGACAACGGCGACTTCCTGGAGGTCCACGAATATTACGCTATAAATATAGTAGTCGGCTTCGGCCGCATCGGGGGCCAGACGGTGGGGATAGTGGCCAACCAGCCCCAGGTGCTGGCCGGCTGCCTGGACATCAACTCCTCGGACAAGGCCGCCCGCTTCATCCGATTCTGCGACGCCTTCAACATCCCGCTGGTGACCCTGGTGGACTGCCCGGGGTACCTGCCGGGCAAGCAGCAGGAGCACGGCGGCATCATCCGCCACGGGGCCAAGATACTGTTCGCCTACTCCGAGGCCTCGGTGCCCAAGATCACCGTCACCCTGCGCAAGTCCTACGGCGGGGCCCACATCGCCATGTGCAACAAGGACCTGGGCTGCGACCTGATGCTGGCCTGGCCACAGGCCGAGATCGCGGTCATGGGCTCCTCGGGCGCGGTCAACGTCATCTTCCGCAAGCAGATCGAGGGCTCGGCCGAGCCGGAGGCCAAGCGCCAGGAGATGATCAAGGAGTACGAGGAGCTTTTTTCCAACCCCTTCGAGGCGGCCAAGCGGGGCTACGTGGACGCGGTCATCCCCCCGGAGGAGACCCGGGGGCGGATCGCCTCGGCCCTGGCGGTGTTCAAGACCAAGCGGGAGCAGCTGCCGCCCAAACGGCACGCCAATATACCGCTGTAATGGGGAACTGTCACCCTGAGAGGGGCTCCGTGCTTGGCAAACTGAGTGGGTGACGCTCAGCAGCCGTCATC
>DHHE01000116.1:1890-2804 GCA_002403115.1 bacterium UBP2_UBA4780
GCAATACTCAGGGCACCGCTTCAGCCAGTAAGGCGGGGAAGCCCTGCCCAGGATGACATTCGGCGAGAATTAGCCACTAAGTATAAATAGCATGCCCATCCACAAGGACAAGAAGGTGCCCTCGGAGGTGGTGGTGGCCGTGGCCGCGGCCATGGGACGCTACCTGCGCGACGACAAGCTGGCCTTCCACGTGGTGTCCATCAAGCCGGTCCACCTCAACGACATCAACGTCTGGGCCCTGGCCGGCCGGCAGAGCGGCATGGTCAACCCGCGCAGCAAGTAGCTGCCAGTGTCATCCCGAGATTACTCCGGGCCGCACTGGCTGAGGCGGTGCCCTGAGACGGGCAAGTAGAACGGCATGCGCAAGGGGATGACGACAGACCCACCCACTTCGGTAGCAAAGCAAGGTCCCGTCCTCAGTGCGTCGCTTCAACTTGCCGGGCAGGATGCCGGGCTCAGGGTGACAGGCGACATCGTTTAGCGGTTGAGAGGAAGACATGTCCCGAAAGTACATCGTCAAGGTGAACAACCGGGCCTACGAGGTGGAGGTGGAGGAGGTCGGCAAGCGGCCGGCCCCGCCGCCGCTGCCGATGCCCACCGGGCCCAAGAGCGTCTCGGTGACGGTACCCCAGGTGTCCAGCGCCCCGCCGGGCAAGACCCAGGCGTCGGTCCAGGACGGCCGCAAGGTGGTGCCGACGCCGATGACCGGGACCATCATCAAGGTGATGTGCATGGTGGGCCAGGAGGTCAAGGAGGGCGACGTCCTTTTGAAGCTGGAGGCCATGAAGATGGAGACCTCCCTCTCCACCCCGGTCAACGGAAAGATCGTGGAGATCAAGTGCAAGGAGGGGCAGACGGTGACCGCCGGCGAACCCCTGGTGGTACTGCAGTGACCGGAGAGCGTATTAACGTAG
>DHHE01000116.1:2953-3590 GCA_002403115.1 bacterium UBP2_UBA4780
CTCCGCTCGGGAACCACCTGGTGAACATCACCGAGACCGCCTTCCGCGACGCCCACCAGAGCCTGATCGCCACCCGGATGAGGACCGAGGACATGGTGCCCATGATCTGGAAGATGGACCAGGTGGGCTACTGGTCGTTCGAGATGTGGGGCGGGGCCACCTTCGACACCATGCTCCGCTTCCTGGACGAGAACCCCTGGGACCGCATCCGCATCTTCCGCAAGTACACCCAGAAGACCAGGCTGCAGATGCTGCTGCGGGGCCAGAACCTGGTGGGCTACAAGCACTACGCCGACGACATCCTGGAGCGCTTCATCGGCAAGGCGGCCGAGCTGGGGGTGGACGTCTTTAGGGTGTTCGACGCCCTGAACGACATCCGCAACATGGAGAAGGCCATCGTCACCGCCAAGCGCGAGGGGGCCACGGTCCAGGGGGCCATCAGCTACACCCTGAGCCCGGTTCATTCCATCGACGGCTTCGTCAGGTTCGCCCAGGAGCTCAAGAACCTGGGCTGCGACATCATCACCATCAAGGACATGGCTGGGCTGATCTCGCCGGCCTCGGCCTCGGAGCTGGTCTCCAGGCTCAAGGCCGAGGTGGGGCTGCCGGTCTGCCTGCACTCCCACTGCACCACCGG
>DHHE01000052.1:0-1640 GCA_002403115.1 bacterium UBP2_UBA4780
CTGCGCGACCTGTGGCCGGTGATCGCCAGCGGCGCCGCCTCGACCATGGCCTTCTCGGCCCTTTTCCTGCAATTGGCCCGCAGGGAGCATTGGCTCGACCTGGGGATCGGGATCGTCTTCTCGGCGCTCTCGCTGTGGGTAATCTATGACGTGCTGGCCAGGGGCAAAGGCGTTACCGGCGATGAGACGGCGGCGGGAACTATACGGGGCACGAAAACCGGCAAGATCGCCTGGGGGCTGGCCGCCGGCGTGCTGCCCGGGCTTTTCGGCATAGGCACCGGCGCCATTTTAGTGCCGGCCTTCCGCTATTTCTTCAGGAGCCCGGTCAAGGTGGCCATAGGGTCGGCCCTGGTCTGCTTCTGCGCCAACGCCCTGATCAGCGCCGTCATCAAATGCGCCCAGGGATACGTCGACATCTCCACGGCGCTGCCGGTCTGTCTGGGGTGCCTGGCCGGCTCCCAGCTGGGCGCCGCCATCAACCACCGGGCGCCGTCGCGCCTGCTGATGCTCCTGTTCGGGCTGGCGTTCTTATGGGTGGCGGCCAGGTTCATACTAATCGGCCTGGGGAAATGAAGGTCGTGAAGATTTTATCGCTGGAGCGGTTCCGCTCCAAGGTAAGGCAAATTGTCAAGGAGCGAGGCCTGGTTGGGGCCGAGGTTTCGGTGACGGTCAAACCACTGACCCCGGAGGAGGCCATCGGGGACCCGAGGCGGCGCGATTATCCCATCCTCGAGGGACGGGAGCGGGTCATCGAGGCGGCGGTGCTGGGCGCCCGCGGCCAGGCGTTCACCGACTCCCCAGCATGTTTCGAGGGCAAGCTTGGCGAGGTCCTCGACCTGATGCTGGAGACCAGTGGGAAGCGGGCCGTGTTCATCGCGGCCGCCAACGCAGCCCTGGCCCACCTGGGCATGGCCCGGGGCACGGCCCACTGCAAGGACGAAGAACCGGAAGAATGCGCGTCCGAGATGGCCGAATCGGCGCGGGAGCTAGGGGTAAAAAGCGTCGGTCTGATCGGGTTAAACCCGGCCATCGCCGAGGCGCTGACAAAGGGATTCGGAGCAGAGAATGTTAAGATCACGGACCTGAATCCCCAGAACATCGGAAAGAACAGATTCGGCGTGCCGGTGTGGGATGGAAAAGCACAGATCCCGCAGCTGATCATTTCTTCCGACATGGTAGTGATCACCGGGACGACGCTGGTGAACGGCACCTATGACGGCATCATGCAGCTGGTCCGGGAAAGAGGAAAGAAACACGCAATCTACGGGGTCACCGCGGCCGGGTTCTGTGAATTAATGAACATAGCGCGTTGGTGCTTCCGGGCCAAAAACGGCGGCCCACGGCAAACAATATAACGGATAAAGCCAAGATCAATATTCGAGGACACGAAAGGCCTGAATACGGATCCCCCTTTTCGGGAATGGCGCGCGACAGGAAGCTCGCAATTAGCGAGTTTGTCAGGGCCATCCGCTTCATGTTGGCAGCGGAGGTCTAGGAGGAAATGGGTAGTATCAGGTGACGCCGGGCGCCGGACGGAGAAGGCGTCCGGAAAACGTTCCGGAAAAATTATTGGGTGATCCATATGCCAACCTACGAATACCAGTGCCGGTCCTGCGGGGCCAGGTTCTCGCGCCAGCAGG
>DHHE01000052.1:1724-6195 GCA_002403115.1 bacterium UBP2_UBA4780
GGAGACCACCGGACGGACCTGCTGCGGCCGGGAGCAGCGCTGCGACAAGCCGGTGTGCGGCGACAGCGGGTGAGCACAACAGGATATCGTTACATCTACGGGCCGGTGCCATCGCGGAGGCTGGGCCGGTCGCTGGGGATCGATCTGGTGCCGTTCAAGGCCTGCACCTACGACTGCATCTACTGCCAGCTGGGCCGGACCACCGACAGGACGCTGAAGCGTAAGGAGTACGTCCCTGTCGATGGCGTCCTTGAAGAGCTGGCGCGTAAGCTGTCGGATGGCGACGCCCCCGATTTTATCAGCCTGGCCGGCTCGGGCGAGCCCACCCTCCATGACGGACTGGGCCGCCTGATCTCCGGGATCAAGTCCATGACCAAAATACCGGTGGCGGCCATAACCAACGGCTCGCTGCTGTGGGACAGGGATGTGGCGGAACCGCTGATGTCGGCCGACCTGGTCATCCCCTCGCTGGACGCCGGGGACGCGGCCATGTTCGGGCGGATAAACCGGCCGCATCCCGGGATAGATTTCGACAGAATGGTCCGGGGCCTGGTGGGTTTCCGGCAAAAATACCGCGGCCGGATCTGGCTGGAGGTGATGCTGCTGGATGGCCTCAACGACAGTGAGCCCGCGGTTCGGAAGATAGCGGAGCTGGCGGGGAGGATAAGGCCGGACAGGGTCCAGCTCAACACCGCGGCCAGGCCGCCGGCCGAGGGCGCGGTCCGCCCAGTGCCGTTCTGCCGCATGCGGGAGCTGACCAACCTGTTTCCCGCGCCGGCGGAGATCATTGCTTCTGGACCCGGCAAATCGGCGAAAGTCGAATCCGAAGGCGGCAACCAGGGAGAAAAGATACTCGCCATGCTCAGGCGCCGCCCCTGCACCGCCGAGGACGTGTCCAAGGGCCTGGGCATCCACCGGCTGGCGGCCCTGAAGGAACTGGAGGCGCTGGCAAAAAAGGGAGAGGCGCGGAAGGCCGAAACCGGCGGCAGTTGGTTCTACGTCGCGTAACATGGGATAAGGAACGGAAGCGGACAGATGGCAGCGGACATCAGGGAGATAACGGTAATAAGCGGCAAGGGCGGCACCGGCAAGACCAGCCTGACCGCCAGCTTCGCGGTGCTGGCCCAAAACGCCGTCATGGCCGACTGCGACGTGGACGCGGCCGACCTTCACCTGCTGCTGTCACCGGAGGAGAGGCAACGGCACCGATTCGACAGCGGCCGCCTGGCCGCGATCGCTCCGGAACGATGCACCGGGTGCGGCCTATGCCTGAAGCACTGCCGTTTCGGGGCGGTCTCTGTGAGCGGCGGGAAGTGCTCGATATCCCCCGAGTCCTGCGAGGGCTGCGGGGTCTGCGTCCGGGTCTGCCCGGCCGGGGCCATAGACTTTCCGGAGCGGCATTGCGGCCGGTGGATGGTCTCGGAGACGCGCTGCGGGCCGATGGTCCACGCCCGGCTGGCCGCGGCGGCCGAGAACTCGGGAAAACTGGTGTCCATAGTCCGCAGCCAGGCCCGGATGCTGGCCCGGGAGAGCGGCCGGGGACTGATCATCACAGACGGCCCGCCGGGCATCGGCTGCCCGGTGATCGCCTCGCTCACCGGTACCTCGCTGGCGGTGGCGGTGACCGAGCCCACGGTATCCGGCGAGCACGATCTGCTGAGGGTCTTGTCGCTGGCCGGACATTTCGGCGTGCCGCAGGCCGTGTGCGTCAACAAGTGGGATCTCAATCCGGAGATGGCCGCCAGGATCGAGGAGAAGGCGGCCGGGGCCGGCGCCAGGATCGCCGGACGTATCCGTTACGACCCGGCGGTGACCAAGGCCCAAATCGAGGCCAAGGCCGTGGTGGAGACCGACGCGCCATCGGCCGGGGACATCCGCAACATCTGGAATAAATTGAAGTGATGAACATGGCGAGCGATCATCAGGCTAAACTCCCAAGCGAGTGCGGCACCTGCGGCAAAGAAGACTGCCAGGCCAAGAACCGCCAGCCACAAGAAAGCCAGGAGGACTTCTTGGACCGGCAGAAGCTGGAATCGCGGATGTGCCGGATCGGTCGAAAGATAGTGGTGCTTTCCGGCAAGGGCGGAGTGGGAAAGAGCACCGTGGCCGTAAACCTGGCCGCGGCCCTGGCCGATGCCGGGAAGAGGGTCGGCCTGCTGGACGTCGACATCCACGGACCGAGCATCCCCACCATGCTGGGCCTGGAGGGCACCCAGATTACCGGACCTGAGGGGGAGATGACCCCGGTGGATGCCGGGGGGATCAAGGTGCTTTCCATAGGCTTCTTCCTGGAGAATCCCGACCACGCCGTGGTGTGGCGCGGCCCCATGAAGTACGGGGTGATCAAGCAGTTCCTCAAGGACGCCGCCTGGGGGGAGCTGGACTACCTGGTGATCGATTCGCCGCCCGGCACCGGGGACGAGCCGCTGTCTGTCTGCCAGCTGGCCAAGCCGGACGGGGCCGTCATCGTCACTACGCCCCAGAAGGTGGCCGCGGTGGACGTGCGCAAGTCCATCACCTTCTGCCGGCTGCTGGAGGTGCCGGTGCTGGGGGTGGTGGAGAACATGAGCGGCTTCGCCTGTCCCCACTGCGGACAGGTCACTCCGATCCTGAGGTCAGGCGGAGGCAGAAAAATCTCCGATGACATGGGAGTTCCGTTCCTGGGATCGATACCCATCGATCCGGCCATGGCGGAATCCGGCGATAGCGGCAGGATATTCCTGAGGCATTTCGGCGAAAGCCTGACCGCCAAGGCCATGGAGGGAATGATCCGGGCGGCAATCCGGATGGACGACTCTAGACCATAGGATCCAGTTAAAACTATCAGAAAGGACGACACATGAAGATCGCCATCCCCATGGCCGAGGGAAAACTGTCGCTGCATTTCGGACACTGCGAAGCGTTCGCCTTGGTAGACGTCGACGAGGTGCAGAAGAAGATCGTCAAACAAACGGACGTCGACTCCCCTCCGCACCAGCCAGGGCTTCTGCCCCGGTGGCTGGCGGAAAAGGGGGCGAACGTAATCATCGCCGGAGGCATGGGGCAGCGGGCCCAGGCGCTCTTCGCCGAGCAGGGCATAAAGGTGGTGGTGGGGGCGCCGGCCGAGACACCGGAGAAGATAGTGACCGACTACCTGGCCGGCACGCTGCAGGCCGGCGAAAACGCCTGCGACCATTGACCGCCGGCAGTAGACCGGCCGTTCCGCCGTGGTCCGGATAACCGTACTGGTCGACGACCGGGCCGGGCCGGGCTTGGTCCCGGAGCACGGGCTGGCCCTGTGGGTCGAGGCGGAGGGAAGGCGTATCCTGTTCGACACCGGACAGGGCGGGGCGCTGCTGGAAAACGCCAGCAAGCTCGGGATAGATCTTTCCCAAGCCGAAGACATCGTCCTCAGCCACGGACACTACGACCACACCGGCGGGCTGGCAACCGTTCTCTCTTTGGCAACGCGGGCGAAAGTCAGCCTACACCCTTCGGCCATCGAGGCCAAGTACGGCGTCAGCCAACAAACCGCTCGTTCCATAGGCATGCCGGAAGAATCTATGGCTGTCCTCCGCCGTCTGCCTGAGGAACAGATTTGTTGGGTAAGGAAACCGTTCGAGATAGCCACGGGCATAGGGCTGACAGGCCCAATACCAAGGACCAGCGGTTTCGAGGACGTCGGGGGGGCGTTCTATCTGGATGGCGCCGGAACCTTGCCGGACGGTTTGGAGGACGATCTGGCCATGTGGATCGATACGCCGAAGGGCCTGGTGGTGATGACCGGCTGCGCCCACGCCGGCCTGGTGAACACGCTCGGCCATGTCCGCCGCATCTCGGGGCGGGACAAGGTGAGGGCGGTCATCGGGGGGTTCCACCTGGGCGGGGCCAGCGGCCTGCGCTTGGCAAGGACGGCAGAAGCGCTCAGGGCTTTGAAACCGGACAGGATCGTCCCCGGCCACTGCACCGGAGAGGCGGCGACCGGGTATCTTGCCGGCCTGCTGGGGAAGATAGTGGAGCCGGGGATGGCGGGACAGGTCCACCGGTTAGAGTGACACCGCGGGTTGAGATCAAAGGGGAAAAGAAAGGCGCCAGCCGCAAGGCCGGCGTTTTTTCTTTCCCGCCTATTGACAAGGCAGGGGCCTTTATGATATATTAATAATAATAATGATTACTAATAAATTGCCAGCCAGGCGGCGAAGCGCCCAACGGGAGCGCATCTGGCGGATAGTGGCCGATGACAAGTCCCATCCCACCGCCCTGCGTATATACGACCGGCTTCGCCGGGAATCGCCCAATGTCAGCCTGGGGAACGTCTACCGGAACCTGGGGATACTGGCCGAGGAGGGGAGGCTGCTCAGGCGGGCGTTCAAGGACGGCGCCGAGCGCTTCGACGCCTCCACCGGGGACCACTGCCACTTCGTCTGCGACCGCTGCCGCGCCATCATCGACCTCGATCTGCCGATCCATGCAGAAATCACAGCGGAGGCCG
>DHHE01000052.1:6332-9915 GCA_002403115.1 bacterium UBP2_UBA4780
CAGGACTGGCAGCTGTTCGAGAAGCACGCCCACTTCAACCGGGAGCGGATACCGGAGCGGGTGGTGCACGCCAAGGGGTCGGGGGCCTACGGGGTGCTGACCATCGACGGCGATATCACCAAGTACACCAAGGCCGCCGTCTTCAAGCCGGGCACCAGGACCGAGTGTTTCTTCCGCTTCTCCACCGTGGCCGGGGAGAGGGGGGCGGCCGACGCCGAGCGCGACGTCCGCGGCTTCGCCATGAAGTTCTACACCTCGGAGGGCAACTGGGACATCGTGGGCAACAACACGCCGGTGTTCTTCATCCGAGACCCCTACAAGTTCCCCGACTTCATCCACACCCAGAAGCGCGATCCCAAGACCAACCTGCGCAGCGCCGCCGCCGCCTGGGACTTCTGGTCCCTGTCGCCGGAGTCGGTGCACCAGGTGACCATCCTTTTCTCCGACCGCGGCATCCCCAAAAGCTTCCGCCACATGCACGGCTTCGGCTGCCACACCTTCAGCCTGTTCAACGACAAGGGAGAGCGGTTCTGGGTCAAGTTCCACTTCCGCACCATGCAGGGCATCCAGTGCCTGACCGAGGAGGAGGCCGCCGGGATCGTGGCCACGGACCGCGAGAGCAACCAGCGAGACCTTTTCGAGGCCATCGCCCGCGGCGAATTCCCCAAGTGGAGGATGCAGGTCCAGATCATGCCCGAGCTGGACGCCGAGAAGGTGCCCTACCACCCCTTCGACGTCACCAAGGTCTGGCCGCACAAGGACTACCCGCTGATCGACGTCGGGATCGTCGAGTTGAACCGCAACCCGGAAAATTACTTCGCCGAGGTGGAGCAGGCGGCCTTCTGCCCCAAGGACGTTCCGCCCGGCATCGGCCACAGCCCGGACAGGATGCTGCAGCTGCGGATGACCTCCTACGCCGACGCCCAACGCTACCGGCTAGGGGTCAACTACCAGAGCCTGCCGGTCAACAGGCCCCGCTGCGAAGTCGATAATTATTACAGGGACGGCGCGATGCGGTTCGACGGCAATGGCGGCGGCGCCGTCAACTACGAGCCCAACAGTTTCGGGGGGCCGGCCGAGGACCATAAGTACAAGGAGCCGCCGCTGAAGATAAGCGGAGAGGCCGACCGCCACGACCACCACCAGGGCAACGACGACTTCACCCAGGCCGGCAACCTCTACCGGCTGATGCCGCGGGACGAGCGCGACCGCCTGCACAAGGCCATCGCCGGCTCCATGCAGGGCGTTCCCAAGGAGATCATCGAGCGCCAGCTGGGCAACTTCCAGAAGGCCGACCCGGCCTACGCCCAGGGGGTGCGCCAGGCGCTGGGTTGGAAGTAAACACAACCGAGGGCGGAGTGTGACAGTGAAGCGCAGGCTGCTAGTAGCCTGCGGCCTGGCGGCGGTGGGGCTGGGGGCGGCTGGCATTTTCCTCCCCCTGCTCCCCACCACCCCGTTCCTGCTGCTGGCCCTTTACTGCTTCGCCCGAAGCTCGGACCGGTTGCACGCCTGGCTGTTGAACCACCGGGTCTTGGGCAGGTATCTCGACAACTATCTCAAGCACAGGGCGGTGCCGCCGGCGGCTAAGATCTTCTTGCTGGCCGTCCTCTGGCCCACCCTGGCCGTGTCGGCGTTTATGATAGGCAGGCCCTGGGCCGCGATCCTCCTGCTGGCGGTCGGCATCGGAGTCACCATCCACCTGCTGTCTCTGGGAAACTTACCCGGCGGACAAGATCGAACCGCCGCAGAGGAGGCAGACTCGATCCCATAGAAGCTAAAGCAACGGGAAGGCAGACAAAACGTGAGAGGCAGCCCAACGGGCTGCCCCACCTTTTTCTCATAGCCCGTACGGGTCGCGGCGTTTTTTTTGTTGACAAAGGATGTCCCGAATGGTAGCATTAACCCCATAGGGGAAACCCCTGCAAAGGCATAAGGTGAAAACCAACACGCGCTCCAACGCCGGCGATCTGGCCTTCTGAAGGAAAATGGGAAGAAGGAACTACTTCATGCTGCTGGCCCTGCTGGCCGGCCTGCTGATAGGGGGGCTGGAGGCCTACCTGGCGGCCAGCTCCCGGAGAACCGTGGTCGAGACCGCCAAGCAGCGCAACGCCAACATCGCCATGATCTCGGCCCAGCGCCTCTCCGGGGCGCTGCGGGAGATCGATTACATCATGCGGGACGTCCACGACGACGTCTGCGGGGTGATGCCCTCCCTGAGGAACGGACCCAGGACTCAGGCGGCCCGCCGCATCAACCATATCCTGGAGCGCAAGATAAAGACCCACCCCTGGATATTCGGCTTCGGGATCATGAACGCCAAAGGGATATTCGTGGCCGGGGTCGACCGGGAGGGGCCGGTCAAGGGAAGCGTCGGGGCGGACCGCTCCTACCGGGAGTACTTCTCCCACCTGGCCTCGCATCCCCGGGAGGAGTCCCACTGCTCCGGGGCCTTCCAGGAGCTGCACACCAAGGACGTCTGGTTCGCCTATTCCCGGGCCGTACGGGCGGAGGGCCGGCCGGGCCTTCAAGGCGTGATATACGCCGGGCTCTACGCCAAGGAGATGGCGGCCCTGTTCGGCGACGCCGGCTTCGCCAACAGCGGCGCGGTGGCCGTGGTGGACGCGGCCGGGAAGCTTTTGCTGCACATCCCGCCCCTGCGGGAGGCCGACGGCAGGAGGGCGGAGTATCCGGAACTGGAGACGATGCTCCAAAAAAGATCCGGGTCGTTCCAGGCCATAACCACCTCGCCCTGGGACGGACAGCAGCGGATCAGCGCCTTCCACAAGGCGGAGGGCCTGCCGTACACCATCGTGGTGTCCTCGGCCGTCAGGGAGGAACTGGGCCAGTGGCGGCAGCAGCTCCGCTACCAGATAGCTGGCGTCGTCCTGATAATTGGCCTGCTCCTGGGCGCCGCCTGGCTGGCCGGCCGCCTGCTCAAGGCCAAGCTGCAACTGGAGGCCCAGGCCCTGGAGCTGGAACGGCAGGCCAAGACCGACGTCCTGACCGGCATCAGCAACCGCCGCCACTTCTTCGAGATGGCGGAGAGGGAGCTGATGAGGAGCCGGCGTTCCGGCAAGCCGCTGGCCCTGCTGATGATCGACATCGACCATTTCAAGATGGTAAACGACAAGTACGGGCATCTGGCCGGCGACGAGGTCCTGAAATCACTCTGCATCACCAGCCAGGGCATGATACGCAACATCGACATTGTGGCGCGCATCGGGGGCGAGGAGTTCGCCATCATCCTCCCGGAGACCAACCCCGGACAGGCCCGGGTGGTGGCCGAGCGGCTGAAGGACAAGCTCNNATCGGGATCGCTTCCAACTTGGAAGGCGACCTGGACGTGGAGAGCGTGATGAAAAGGGCCGACGCCGCGCTGTACAGGGCGAAAAGGCAGGGGAGGAACAAGGTCTGCGGCTAGGCGGCCGTGTGATAAAAGAGGCAGCCCAACGGGCTGCCTCTTTTTGTTCCGGTACTGGCTGGGGAACAGGGATTCTCCGCCTACGGCGGATCCGCCGTCGAATGCCACCATGAATGACTGCTGGCGGAGAACCCCACCGCCTTTCGGTATCGGGGTTCGACA
>DHHE01000122.1:0-11965 GCA_002403115.1 bacterium UBP2_UBA4780
GCACGGACTGCCCTGGCTCATCGCCGGGGCGGCCATGGCCGCGCTGGCCTTAATTCTTCTGGCTCCGCCGCCGGCCGTTCAGGCCCAGGCTCCGGCGGCCCCGGCGAGCGGGGTCTACCAGATCTCGACCTGGAGCGCCGCCGACCAGCATGACAACGTCTTCTGCGGGTTCTTCATCATGGACACCCGCAGCGGCATGATCATCAGCTGCGACTACAACACGGTGCCCAACATGGTCAATAAGTACGGAAAATAAGTCTGCAATACTAGTAAGTATTTTGCAGATATCTAAATCAGGGCATATATAATTATGATAAGATTATTTATCTTTACTTGCTTCTTATCGACGACATCTATTTGCTTAGCAGATGATGGATTCTTTGGCGGTGAGGGTGAGACTGTATGGCCATTGACGTCGAAGCAAATACGAATGAATTCGGAAGAAGTAAATATTAAACCTATTCTAACTAATGGATTTATCACTAAAATCGAGGTCGAATGCATCTTTCACTTTGTTAACACTGGGAATGAAGCTGAAGTAACCGTTGGTTTTCCGAACCTATACTACGATGGCGTTGATCAAGATAGAAGCAGGGGGACTATTAATGATTTTAAATGCTTCGTAGACAATCAGCCATGTATGGTTCAAATTAAGAAGGGTGTGCAAAATCCCGTGTACCCCAAAATGGTCTATCCAGAGGTTTTTATCTGGAAGGTTCATTTCGCTGAGGGACAGCACCGGTTTATAAAAAATACTTACAATTTTAGAGGATCAGGAACATCGGACGGGAATGTTTACATCAATTATATTTTAAAAACAGGTGCGCTTTGGAAAGGAAGCATCGGAAGTGCTATTATATCAATTGATATTAAAGGGCTGGATAAGGACTTTATAACAATTGTTAAGCCTAAAGGTGGAAAGATAACAGGTGATAAAATCAGGTGGATATTGACAAACTTCGAACCAAAGGACGACCTTGAAGTTATCTATAACAATTCGTTAGCGGTATGGGTTCGAAATACAAATCTAGCAATAAAAAATGATTCCTTGTCACTAATGTTGAGGCAAATAAAATCTCTCGAACGCATCTCATGGAGCAAAGCTCCTCAATTAGAGGAGCCGATGATGAAGCTTGCGGAAACGGCAAAAAAACGTTTCGGTGCACCCCTGGGATTTTATTGCGAAATACTAAATGAAATTTGTCGGCAGAATAAAAATGAAGTTGAGCGTCAGTGTATGTTATTGCTCAACTGTTTAGCAAATACAGAAATAACGAATGAAGTGGCTACAACAATTAATTTTATCTGGTTAGCTGGCGATATTTGCGAAAGACATTTGGAAAACTATAAACTTGCAAAAAGTTTTTATCATATTTACAAAAATATAAAAAAGGACAATGCTTCTATAGTAAGTCTTATTAATCAGAGGATTACATATTGCGATGGAAAGATTGAATTTGAGAATAAATGGCTGCCTGGTAATAAAGAAAAAGAGCTTCCTCGAAATAGTGTTTGGACGTTGAAAAGAATCAGTTATGCAGCAACACCTGTAAAGTTAATGAATGAGAGGACTTTATCGTTGAAGCATAGTATTGGTAATGTTCGAGCGATGGAATTGCTTGAAAATAGCATCATTATGATTCCCTATCCTTCATATAATCTTTGCTTTTATAATACATTATCAGGGCAAATTGAGCGGGAAATACCCCCGGATTCTTTCGGGAGCACTTTTATCTTTACTGCTTCATGCAATAAGGAGATTGTTTTCGCATATCCTGCAAATATTTCTGACTCTCGTATTGTATATAGAGATCGTCTTGGCGCTGTTACAACATCATGGCCGGTTATTGATTACGAATCAATGGGCATTGCAAGCGATAATGAGGGAAATATTATTACATACTCAAGTTATCCGGGATCGACCAAGTTTGAGGTTTATAGTCGAAAAAGTAACGGTAGTTTTGAGATGAAATATACATCAAATAGTGGGGACAATAAAACACGAAGAATAGCGGCATTATGCATAGATGACCAAGGCTCAATTTACTTATCAGATACTCAAAGTAACTCAGTGATAAAAATAAGCAAAGATGGTAATGTTTGTGAGGAGTGGCTTGGAATAAGCTTCTTAAAACTTAGGTGGGGGAAAGATAAAAAAATATACGGTTTTACCGGTGATAATGATAAACTATTGTATGTCCTTGATACATCAGGAAAAGTAAAAAAGATTTTCTCGACGAACGATAATAAACCCTTCTTCCCGGGTTTAACAGATTTTATTATAAAGAACGATTCTATTTACATATGCGGTAACTTCGAAAGGCAAGTTGTTAAATATTCTCTGGCGCCATAAGGCTTGCATCCACGCCATAAGCAGGGCGTAAGCAAACTTTGTAAGGTTATCGGATATTGAGAAAAGAAAAGAGAATGAACATTGACAAGAAACAAAGAGGGCGGCCTTTCGGCCGCCCTCTTCTTCGTTTGTCTGTCCTCATCCCAGCTCCTTCTGCCAGTCGAATACCCTTTTAACCTCCGGCTTGGCGAAATAGACCTCCTTGGCCCGGGCGTCGAAGTTATAGCTGAAGGCCGCGGTCAGGGCCTGGGCCTTGGCGGCCGCGGCTTGGGCCCGGCCGCGGAACCCCAGCCTGGCCAGCACCTGGGAGAGCATCAGGTTGGCCTCGATCTCCAACTCGGTGCACGACAGGCTCTCCTCGTCGTCGATCATCACCGGCTGTGAGACGATGCCCTCCAGGATGATCCTGGCCTGGCTCAGAGCTTGCGCCGAAGAGGACAAGCATGCCGCGGACGAGGCTGTCTGGGCCTTGCCGCCGCGGCTGAGCACCTTGGCGACCACGATCTGGTGCCGGGCGGAGAGGAACTGGTCCCGCTCGTTGTTGAGGACCTCGGCCGCGGCCAGCTGCTTGTCAGCCAGGTCCTGCTTCCCCCATTCGCAGTATAGCTCGGCCAGGTCGGCCATGACCGACGACTCACGCTCCCGGCTCTTCACCTGTCGCGAGACCTCCAGCGCCGCCAGCAGATGCTCCTCGGCCAGGGCGTACTCGCCGCGGCTGGTGTGAAGCCGGCCCAGCCCGGCCCGGGCGAAGGCCAGCCCCAGGCGGTTGCCGATCTCGCCGGACAGCTCGAGCGACCTTCGGAAAAACTCGCCGGCCTTGTCCGTCTCTCCCAGGCTGTGGTGGATCTCCCCGAGGTTCTTGTAGGAGACCGCCTCCCGGAAGCGATCGCCGCAGTCCCTGGCCATCTCCAGGGTCTGCTCCTGGAAGCGCAGGGCCCGGACCATGTCGCCCTTGGCCTGGTGGACCCCGCTGATCTTGTTGTAGACCGCAGCCAGCCGGGCGCGGTCGCCCAAACGCCGGCGGATCTGCCGCTCGTCCTCGAGCAGGTTGAGGGCCATATCATGGTTGGCCGAGGCCGCCTCGATCAGGGCCGAGACGTGCAGCAGGTCGGCCCGGGCCGCCTCGATACCCGGCTCCCGGTCGGAGCGCAGGTCGACCACCAGCTCGGCGCCCTCCAGGTAGCTGCGGGCCTTGGACAGCTGGCCCTGACGGTAGAACATCCAGGCCAGGTCGTGGTAGACCATGAACAGCTCCAGGCAGTCGGGGTTGGCGCCCAGTTTGGACAGGGCCTGGCCCAGGTGGTGGTAGGCCTGGTCGTAGCGGCTGAGACGGAGGTTGACCCGTCCCAGCTTCTGGCTGAGCAGGGCGGCCCGTCCCTCGTCCGGGGCCAGGCCCTGTATTTCCTCGATGGCCGAAAGGGCCGCGGCGTAATCGGACTTGGAGATGAGCCGGTCGGCCAGCTGGAGCCCCAGCTCGAACCTGGCCGATCCCTGGGAGGAGGCGAACATCACTTCCAGTGCGTCCGCCCCGGCTTCGGAGTTCTGATTTTCAGGCATATCCATGGTCGCGATAATACTAATACATTACTCCCCAAATGTAAAGGCAAATCTGCGGAACGGGCTTCCGGCCACGCCGGGGAACCGCCGGCCGAGATTGTGGTTGATTTTTACGGCGGACTGCATTATCATTATGGTTTCACAGTTGATGCAGCCTGTCAAAGAACGATCCGCCCCGCCAGGGAAATGAGAAAGCCGAGGATAACCATAATCGAGAGGGACCCGGCCAAGGCCGGGGCCATGGACGGGGCTCTGAAGGCCTGCGGCTATGCCGTTTCCGGCCTCCTGGGATCGGGCCGG
The DNA here is from genome assembly GCA_002403115.1 of bacterium UBP2_UBA4780. Classification (GTDB taxonomy): domain Bacteria; phylum Edwardsbacteria; class AC1; order AC1; family EtOH8; genus UBA8901. The sequence goes on from DHHE01000122.1 coordinate 4,211, forward strand.
GGACTGGCGGCCCATTGCCGGAAATGCAGGCCCGACCTGCTGATAATCGGAGAGGGGGCCGAAGTTCCGGGAGTGGGACCGGAGGGAGACCGCCTGCGGCTGGGCAAGAAAAACATCCCCCTGCTGAGGTGGCCCCCATTTTCCGGGAAAAAGGCTAAGGGGTGGCCGGCCGGGACCGGATTGAGCCCTGAAGCCCTTACAGGAATGCGTGACCTGGTGAAGGCCGTGGAGTCCAGGCTGGATGCCGGCGGCAAGGAGGACATGGCCGCCATTCACCGCGCCCATTACCTGAACTCCAGGGACGTGCTGTTCGTTTTGGACCGAGACCTGGCCATAGCAGCCGCATCGCCCTCGGTGGAAAGGGTCCTGGGGTACCGTCCTGAGGCGCTGGAGAGCGTCCGGACACGCCTGGACAGCTTCGTTCCGCCGGGGCAGGGCGCCGGTCTCAGGCGTCTTTTCCGGGCGGCCCTGGCCGGCCGCGAAACCGGCCAGGTCATCTGCGATGCCAGGACCAGGGACGGCGGAAGCCGGACGCTGGAGATCTCAACCGGCTCCCTGATGGGGACGGGGGCGGGCAGGATGCTGGCCGTCTCGGCCAGGGACATAACCGAGTGGCAGAGGCTTTCCGAGGCAGTGCGGCAGAGCGAGAGCAAGTACCGGGCCCTGGTGGAGGCCACCGACACCGGCTACGTCATTTTGGACGGCCAGGGGCGGGTGCTGGACGCCAACCGGGAATACCTGCGGCTGACCGGACACCGCTCCCTGGACTCGGTGATTGGGAGACACGTGGCCGAGTGGACCGCGCCCCACGATCAGGAGAGGAACCGGACCGAGGTTAGAAAATGCCTGCGGCGCGGCTCGGTGCGGATGCTGGAGCTGGATTACGTCCACCCCGACGGCACCATGGTCCCCATCGAGATCAACGCCACGGTGGTGGAATCCGATGCCGGGCCCCAGATCGTTTCCACCTGCCGGGACATCTCCCGGCGGCGCGACGTGGAGACCGCCCTGCGCGACAGCGAGCGGCAGTACCGGAGACTGGTGCAAAGCCAGGGCGAGGGCATCGGGATCGTGGACCAGTCCGAGAGGTTCGTGTTCGCCAACCCGGCGGCCGAGGAGATCTTCGGCGTCGCGCCGGGAGGGCTGATCGGCCGCGGCCTCAGGGAGTTCACCACCCCGGAGCAGTACGCCGAAGCGGTCAGGCAGACCGGGCTGCGCCGCCAGGACGTCAAGAGCACCTACGAGCTGGGCATCAAGAGGCGCGACGGACAGGTCCGCCGGCTGCTGGTGACGTCCACCCCCCAGCGCGACCGCCAAGGCCGGTTCACCGGCACCTTCGGCATCTTCCGGGACATAACGGAGTGGAAGCGGGCCGAGGACGCCCTGAGGGCCAGCGAGCAGCATTACCGGGCGGTGATGGAGACCTCGCTGGACGCTATCATCTTCTCCGACCTGGCCGGCAGGGTGGTGGCCGCCAACCAGCGGGCGGCCGACCTGCAGGGGGTGGCCGATCCCTCGCAGCTGGTCGGCATGAACGTCTACGAGTTCATCGCGCCCGAAGACCGGCCCCGGGCGGCCGAGAACGCCAGGAAGGTCCTCTCCGGGAAACCGGTGGAGCGGGTCGAGTACCGGATGCTGCGCCGGGACGGCAGCGTCATCGACTGCGAGCTGGGCGCCGCGCTGCTGCCGGGGGCCGGCGGCCGGCCGGCCGGCTTTGTGGCGGTGGTCAGGGACGTCACCGAGCGCAAGCGGGCCGAGCATGCCCTGCGGGAGAGCGAGGAACGCCTACGCTTCCTGGGCGACAACATGCCCGGAATCTTCTTCTACCAGATGGACACCGGGGAGGACGGCAGGTCCAGGAAGTTCACCTACATCAGCGACGGGGTCGAAAAGACACACGAGACCACGGCGGCCGCGGCCCTGGAGGACCCGCAAAGGATATACGGGACGATCTGCGAGGAGCACCGGACCCTCCTGGCGGAAAAAGAGGCGGCCGCCATCGCGGAGATGAAGCCATTCAGCGCCGAGGCCAGGCTGGCCCTGCCGTCGGGCGGGACCAGGTGGATGCAGTATATCTCCATCCCTCAGCGGGAGCCGGGCAAGCACCTCTGGGACGGGATCGGGATCGACATCACGGAACGCAAACAGGCCGAGAAGGCGCTGCGGGAGAGCGAGGAGAAGTACCGCACCCTCATCAACCAGGCCTCGGACGGGATCATGCTGATGCCGGTTGACGGGACCGGGTTCACGGTCAACGAGTCGTTCGCCCGGATGCACGGCTACGGCAGCCCGGCCGAGATGGAACGCCTGCGCCTGAAGGACCTGGACACGCCGGAGACGGCCCGGCTGATCCCGGAGCGCCTGAAACGGATGATAAACGGCGAATCATTGCGCTTCGAGGTCGAGCATCACCACCGGGACGGCCACAGCTTCCCCCTCCAGGTGTCATGCAGCGTGGTCCGCATCGGCGAGCAATCATACTTCTTGGGGTTTCACCAGGACATCACCGGGCGCAAGCGGCTGGAGAGGGAGATTCTGGAGATCGGGGACCGGGTGCAGTTCCAGATAGGCCACGACCTGCACGACGGCATAAACCAGCTGCTGACGGTGATCTCGCTCAGGATTGGAGCCCTCCAGCAGAAGATGAGGGAGGGGCGGCTGCCCGAGGAGGCCGAGCTGGCTGTTCTGTCCGAGATCGCCAGGCAGACCATGGGGCAGGTGTCGGCCCTGGCCAGGGGGCTGTCGCCACTGAGCCTGAAATCGGGCGGGATGTCCATGGGCCTGGCCGAGCTGGCCAAGTCCACCTCGGCCCTGGGGGTCCAATGCCGGGCCTCGGTCGATGATTCGGTGGATTTCTCCGATCTGGCCCGGGCCACCCACCTATACCGCATCGCCCAGGAGGCGGTGAACAACGCCTTGAAGCATTCGGGGGCCGGGCTGATTGAGATCTCGCTTTTCCGGGAGGAGGGGAACACGGTTTTGGCCGTAAGCGACGACGGCCGGGGATTGGCCGGAGGAGCCAAGCCGGGCGGCATGGGGTTGAACATCATGAGATACCGGGCCGGGATGATCGGAGCCGAACTTGAGATAGGGCCCGGCCGGGAGGGAGGCACCGTGGTCAGGTGCGTGTTTCACAGCCCGTCCGTAAGGGAACGAAAAAAAGGAGGTTGATCAATGGAGAAGACGGCGCGCCGCGGGACCAGGTTTTCGGTCTTCATCGTGGACGACCACCCCCTGGTGAGACAGGGGCTGGCCATGCTGATAGATATGCAGGGCGATCTGCGGACGGCGGGCGAGGCGTCCGACTTCCAGCAGGCGCTGGAGGGCATCGCCAGCGCCAAGCCGGACCTGGCCATAGTCGACCTCAGCCTCAAGGGAACCGACGGGCTGGAACTGACAAAGGCGCTTCGCAAGCGGCACCCCCGGCTGGCGGTGCTCGTCATTTCCATGTACGACGAGGCCATCTACGCCGAGCGGGCGCTCAAGGCCGGGGCCCGGGGCTACATCATGAAGAGGGAGGCCAACGAGGAACTGCTGAACGCCATCCGGCGGGTGCTGGCCGGCAAGGTCTACCTCAGCGAGAATTTCTCCAGCCTGCTCCTGGAGAAGATCGTGGGCCGGGACACCGGCGCCAAGACCCTGCTGATCGAGAACCTGACCGACCGGGAGATGGAGGTGCTGCGGCTGGTGGGGATGGGCCGCAAGAACCAGGAGATGGCCGCCCTGCTGGGGCTGAGCCACAAGACCATCCAGGTCTACAAGGAGAAGATCAAGCGGAAGCTGAACCTAAAAAATTCGTCGGAGCTGGCGCACTACGCCATCAACTGGCTGAAGCAGTAGAGATAAGCGCCGTCAGGGGTGAACCCCTCCTTACCTTAAGATTAAAATCGGGTTCAGGAATCACGCGAAAGAAAAAGGCCAATGACTTTCCCCCTTGGGCGACAGGGTATCTGAAGGAACCGGAACACAGCGGGCCGCCTCCAATGGCGGCCCGCTGTGTTTTTCCGGCCGGACTGGGGCCAAAAAGCAAGGGAAATCCTGTAGCATTATTCCCTATGATAACTTAAGGCATAGGACCATTGTCGGGAGGCCGGGCTTCTGGTAACATCCTAGCGTTCCCGGCAATAGCCATTCTCAAGGAGGGCCCTTGGCCAAGCGCATCCTGATGGTCGGCGACAACCACGGCATCGATCCTTCGCTTTTAAGAGTGCTGGGGGCGATGGAGGCCGAGCTGGACGTCGCCCAGAACCCGGTGGCCGCCTATCCCAAGCTGTGGAAGGGCGGATACGACATGGTGGTGGCCGAGACCGGGCCCGATGCCGTCAAGCAGGAGGAGATGCTCAAGGTGCTGTGGCAGGCCAGGCGGGGCTGTCCCCGGGCGGAGATAATCATCATAGCGGATTTCTGCGGGCCGGACCTGGCCCAGCACGCCCAGGAGCTGGGGGCGGCCTTCTGCCTGAAGAAGGACACGGCGCCGGAGATGCTGGAGAAGGCGCTTCACAGCCTGGGTCTGGACTACCGGGTTTCCGCCGGACAGGAACCGCGCGAACCCGGCGGGTGAGCCGGAAACCAGGAGAGCGGGTCATGCCTTTCAGAGAAGACCAGTTGGTGGAGACATTCAACCGGACCCGGGGCCGTTGCCTATATTGCGGCCGGGAACTGGCATTCCATGCCCACCAGCTTTTTACCGAGCGGGGAGCCTGGGTGGTGGACCGGTTCATTCCGGTGTCCAAGGGCGGGGCCGACGGCCCGGAGAACTGGGCGGCCTGCTGCCTGGCCTGCAGCCACCGGAAGGGTGAGCGGCTGCCTTGGGAATTCGACCCCGGCCGCTTCCGGCCGGACGCCTGGGAGATGGACAGCTACCTGGACGGGGACGATGAGGATAACGGCCGAAAGGGCAAGATCGGTTAACCTGTGCGAGGGACCAGTGAACAAAGACAAGCCCAGGCCGCCGGGCGCCAGGAGGCTGCTGGTGGCGAACAACGACCGCGACCTGCTGTACGGAATATCCGAGATCCTGACCCGGTCCGATTACGACGTCAGCCAGGCAGTCAACGGTTTCCAGGCCCTTCAGATGGCCAGAGAACTACAGCCCGAGCTGATGGTGGTGGATGACACCCTCCAGGGGATAGGCGGCCTGGAGCTGTGCGACCGGATGAAAGCCGATCCCCAGACCAGGGATGTGCGGTTGGTGCTGGTGTCCTCGGACCCGCAGGCCGCAGGGAAGACGGCCGCCGACCGCTGCCTGGGCAAGCCGGCCGACTGCCGGGAGGTGGCCAGGGCGGTGGAGGAGCTGATGGGCTGAGGCCGGAGAACGGATAAAACGGGGCGGGCCGGTGCAAACCGGCCCGCCCCGTTTTATCGATCGGCACGTGAAGCGTATGGCGGACCAGGGCTTGCCACCAATCGATGTTTAGCGTATAATTATAAGGCCGTTACATTCCGAAAGTCAAACGCAAAAAGGGAAGATGATGGTGGCGATTCCGATGATGGTCCTGCTTCTGGTGGCCCAGGCCGACAGCGCGGCGGGCATCGAGCCCCAGGCTGTCCCGCCCAACCCGTGGACCAAAACCATCGAGGCCAGCCTGATGACCACCCAGAACGCCTACAGCGACAGCTGGTCAGGCGGGGAGATGGGCTCGGTCTCCTGGGCCGCCAACCTGGCGGCATCGGCCCAGAAACAGCACACCGCGAAGGTCAATCACCGCAACACGGCCAAGCTGGCCTTCGGCCAGACCATGAGCCAGGAGGCGGAGACGAAGCGCTGGAGGGTTCCGGCCAAGTCCACCGACCTCATCGATCTGGAGTCCATGCTGAGGCTGACCCTGGGGCTGGCGGTCGATCCGTTCGTTTCGGCACGATTGGAAACGCAGTTCCGGGACGCTCGAGACCCAGAAAACATACGTTCGTTCAATCCAATGATATTTACGGAGAGCTTTGGTGCCGCCCGATCGTTCTTCAACGATAAAACGCACGAACTCACGATGCGGCTGGGCATCGCCGCCAAGGAAAAAGTTAGCCGAGGGGAACCTATTTATGATTTTTTAGGGCAACCCACGCTGGGTAGAAAAACAATCACCGAGAAGAGCGGCGGCCTGGAATTCGTCACCGAATACAAGACACCGGTCTTCAGCGACAAGGTGGGCTACGCCTCCAAGCTTTCGGTATACAAGGCCTTCTACTATTCGGACGCCTGGAAGCTGGAGGGCCTGCCCAACGAGAATTACTGGAAGGCTCCGGACTTCAACTGGGAGAACGGGCTGAACGCCTCGATCAGCAGGTACCTGATGGTCAGCCTGGCGGCCCAGCTCCTCTACGACAAGGAGGTGGACCTGCGGGGCCGGCTCAAGGAGACGCTTTCGCTGGGGCTCACATATTCGCGCAAGTAACCAACAAACCCGACGTCATCCTGAGCTGTCCCTCCTGCCCGCCCCTTGTAGGATCTTTCCAGGGAATGGATTCTTCATGGACAAAGCACGGCGGCCAGCCCCAGAATAACGTGTTTTGAAGAAAGGAGTATGCATGCTAAAGGAATTCCGCGAATTCGTCATGCGGGGCAACGTGCTGGACCTGGCGGTGGCCGTCATCATCGGGACCGCCTTCGGCAAGATAGTCTCCTCGCTGGTGGGCGACGTGCTGATGCCGCCCATCGGCCGCATCATCGGCAAGCTGGACTTCTCCAGCATCATCATCCCGCTGGCCAAGCCAGAGGGGGTGGACCTGGCCAAGCTCACCCTGAAGACGGCAACCGACCTGGGACTGCCGGTGATCAAGATCGGCCTGTTCGTCAACAACGTCATCGACTTCGTGATCGTGGCCTTCGTCATTTTCCTGGTGATCAAGCTGGTCAACAGGCTGCAGAGGAAGAAGGCGGCCCCGCCGGCCGAGCCCACCACCAGGGACTGCCCCTATTGCGCTTCCACGATCAGCCTCAAGGCCGTCAGGTGCCCCTACTGCACATCGCAGCTGGAGAAGGCGGGATCTTAGCACAACTAAGGGAAAAGCGAAACGCCAGCATCTTTAGATGCTGGCGTTTCCTTCAGATGTCCGCCTGCGGCGGACTACTGCCCGGCAGGGGGAATCAATGTGTGGTGCCCGCCTGCGGCGGACTTCTGCCCGGCAGGGGGAATCAATGTGTGGTGTCCGCCTGCGGCGGGCTTCTGCCCGGCAGGGAGTCAATATGGTGGAGGCGGTGGGATTCGAACCCACGTCCGAACAAGGAACGGCCTAAGCCTCTACATGCTTAGTCTACGTTTTATCTTTTCCCCGGGGCCCGCATAGACGCGGTCATCCGGGGAGCAGCCCCTGAGATCTCGCCCAGTTCCCCGGGGCGGGGTCCTGGGCCAGCCCATCGTTGCGATGCCGTTTGCCGGCCAGATAGGCGGAGACCGACAACGACATGGCGCCTAAAGTTAGGCCGCCAGAGCGTAGTTGTTTGTGCCAGTTATGGCGTGCCGGCATTTTAACGAGCCCTCCGGCGTTCTCGACATGCCACTTAAACCGCCCGCCTGCCGTCGAAACCTGTCGCCCCCACATATGCGGACAATCGAATCGCAAGATAAGTATAACCCAAAACGTTGCCGGTTTCAAGGCCGCCGGACTAAAAGAGGTTGAAATTTATCGGCGCATGATTATCCCATCCGTTCAGGTAAAATCGGATCGCTTAAGTAACCAGACGGCTTGTCCCCTCTGTCAGCCTGAGCCCTTCGGTTATGCTCAGGGCTGGAGGTGTCGAAGGCAAGAGGGGGCGGGCCT